>CAWVRV010000028.1:0-26971 GCA_963932755.1 uncultured Flavobacteriales bacterium
GAACTGGCCGCTGCAGTATTGACTGATGCGATTGTAAGGCTAGTCCCCGGTGTGATTGGAGATGAAATGAGTGCGTTGACTGACTCCTTTCAGGATGGATTGTTAGCGCCTCCAGTTTACACAAGACCTGCAGATTACCAAGGCTTAAAAGTACCCGAAGTGTTGCTAAGTGGAGACCATGCCAAAATCAGAAAGTGGGAGGAAGACGAAGCACTAAAACGAACCCAAGAAAGGCGTCCAGATTTACTTAATGGATAAAGTTAGATTTTATGCCGAGCGCACTCAATTTATTCGTAATATTGCACACTGAATTTAGACGGGCTTAAGAATATTATAATGGAGCGCATTAAAGAGATTTCAAATATGATGGTTGAGCCGCGCGAGTGGCCGAAATTTGGTGCTGGAGATACAGTAACCATCACCGTCAAGATTACAGAGGGTAAAAAGGAACGTCTACAAGCTTTCCAAGGGGTTGTTTTACAACGTCGAGGATTTGGAATGACAGAGACCTTCACCGTCCGTAAGATGTCAAGTAGCATCGGAGTAGAAAGAATATTCCCTACCAACAGCCCACACCTTGACAGCATTGTTGTCAACAAGTACGGAGTTGTTCGTAGATCTAGAATATTCTACATCCGTAACTTAACTGGTAAGTCAGCGCGTATTAAAGAGCGCCGCATGTAATCAGTGACAAAACAACTTTATACATTTTTATCGATGTAAAAAAAGCCGTCCCTTTTAAGGAGACGGCTTTTTTATTGTCCGACAAACAGAAGATGTTCTATCCCAACAACGCATCTACACGCGCCAGAACTGCAGCCTCACGAGATGTTACACTCGAGACAAGCTCTTCACAACGGGAAAGAACAGTCCCCACATACGCTTTGTCATTTAGATCAACTGTGTTGACTCGCGCATTGAGAATCGCGCCAAGGACAGCAGTTCGAAGGCACATGGCTCCGACTCCGGCATCGGTGATGGAGTTTGGATTGCCAAAGTCTGCCATGGCTTCAGCAACCTCGAGCGCGTCATGAGCGACCTCCGCCACTTGCATCGGAATCTCAATGGCGTGTTTTGTAGCGGTCTGTATCGCTTGATCGCGCGTTGACTTCTGATCTTCTGTGGATTTAGGAAGACCATAGGCGTCCATGATTCCGTTAAATGCTGCTGTGTCGGCGTCGACAAGAGCGAGCAGACGCGCATGGAAAGCTTGTCCTTTGTCAGCCCAGTTGCTGAACTCCTCCCAGCGATCATCCCATCCTCGTTTGTTTGCGCTTAGGTTCGCAACCATCGTAGAAAGTGCAGTCCCAAGTGCACCGGAATAAGCAGCGATAGAACCACCTCCAGGTGCAGGTGATTCGGAAGCTGTTTCGTTGGAAAATTCTCGCAGGTTTTTTTCAAGGAGCGGAAATGAGCCAGGCCCACCGATTAAATATTCAATGATTCGTTCCTCAGGATTGAATGGTGCCAAATCATCCAGGCCTAAAGATTTAATGGCAATCTTAATCTTTTCCGATTCCGAGATCCCGGTAGATCTTTGTTGTTTGCGCAGGAAGTAATCTGCAGCGTCTGTCATCACTTTGAGTGGAACAAGACCTACAAGTTCTGAACCAGTAACACGAATCCCACGGTCTTGGGCTTTTGAGCACGCTTCGTCAAACGCAACATGTGTCGGTGTAACATTAATATCTGTTAGATTTAAGGAAAGCTGAGCGATTCCATACTCTTCAATATACCAGCCTATTCCTTTTACAGACTTGAGCGTTCCAGGTTGACGAACTGGCGCACCACTTGCATCCTTCATTATTTTACCCGAAAGCTTCCCTCCTTCACGCTTTATTCTACCCGCTTCTCTTATATCAAAGGCAATCGCGTTCGCACGGCGAGAAGAAGTTGAGTTAATATTAATGTTATAAGCCACCAGGAAATCACGTGCTCCAATCGCTGTTGCTCCTGTTTTTTGAGCGCGATCATTGAACGCACTTGGTCCAAAATCTGGTCGAAATTCATCCGATGACAGTTTTTCTAACCCTTCATACTCCCCTTTTCTGCAAAAAGCAAGGTTTTTACGTTCAGGCGTGTGGGCTGCGGATTCATAATGGTATCCGGGAATGCCTAACTCCGCTCCCACACGTTTGCCCAAGTCATGAGCTACTTGGATACAATCTGCCATCGTAACCCCAGAGATGGGAACAAAAGGGCATACATCTGTTGCGCCCATCCGGGGATGTTCCCCAGAGTGTTTCGACATGTCGATAAGCTCGGCTGCCTTTTCTATGACACGAAACGCCGCTTCACCAATTGTTTCTGGTGGACCGACAAAAGTGATCACGGTACGGTTTGTACTTTTTCCTGGATCGACATCTAGAAGCCTACACCCCTCTACGGTCTCTATAACTGAGGTCACAGCATCAATTATTTCTGGACGACGTCCTTCAGAAATATTAGGAACACATTCAATGAGTCTTTGCATGTAGTAAAACTACCTCACAAAATGTAGGTTTAGCCTAACCATAGCTCACCATTAACATACACTTTTTCAACAACGACGTCATTCAATCGGTAAGGAATTTCCTCTAGGCCACTCATTTCACGTGTTAAGATAAAATTTGCACGTTTCCCCAATGAGAGTGTACCCACTGAATCGGCAAGCTCCATGGCAGCTGCTCCATTTAAAGTAGCAGCGGCAATCGCCTCTATGGGTTCAAGCCCCATCTTCAAAGACCCGAGACGCACCACTTCAGTCATGTCTCCTGAGGGTGATGTACCCGGGTTTTGATCTGTGGCAAGCACAAGAGGGAGGCCTGCATCGACAAGCTTACGACCTGGTGTATAAGGCAGGCCTAAGAAATGAGAGCAAAGCGGAAGCGCTACGGGAAAAGTAGGATGCTTTCTGTCTTTTGAAAGCGTCGTTTTCAGAGCGGCAATATCTTCATCGTTGATCACTTCTAAATGATCTACACTCAGTGAATTATTGTTAACGCACAACTCCACTCCACCTAGTATATTAAACTGATTGACATGTATTTTAGATTTAACGCCTAACTTCGAAGCTGCCTCTATGATTCGCTGTGTATCCGCCAATGAGAAGTAACCGGTTTCGCAAAAAACATCCACATAATCCACAAGCCCTTCCGAGACAAATTCAGGAAGCATATCCTCAATGACATGCGTTGTGTAATCCGACGAATTGTCGAACTCAGCAGGGACTGCATGACACCCAAGAAAGGTGGCCTTAAGTGGAATGGGTGACACAGACTTCAAACGCTTAATGACCCTTAACATCTTGCGCTCTGCTTTAAGAGTAAGACCGTAACCCGATTTAATCTCTAGCGCACCTACACCAAGTTTGATGACATCCAGAAGACGATCCAGTGACCTGTCAAAGAGAACGTCCTCAGGCAATTTCTGTATGGCACGTGCAGAGTTGAGAATACCTCCTCCTTTTGCGGCAATCTCTTCGTACGACAACCCTCTTAACCGATCGAGGAACTCACCTGCTCTGTCATCAGCATATACAAGGTGAGAGTGACTGTCACACCATGATGGAATGATATAGCGCCCTGAACACACAACCGTTTCACCGTCACATTTGGGACATTCAGACATGGGACCAAACCCTGTTATTTTCTTACCTTCTACTGTCAACCATGCATTTTCTTGAACAGGAAATTGCCTCATCTCAGCTCCAGCCAAGTAAGGTGGGGAGATTTCGTAACAACCGACCAAGCCTTTGATGTCTTTAAAGAGTGTTTGCATAGGCCGCAAGTTATATCTTGCAGGCTATGGCAGGCAATACTTTTGGCAAGCTCTTACAAATAACTACGTTCGGCGAATCTCACGGGGCTTCTATCGGAGGGATTCTTGATGGGGTTCCGTCGGGGTTAACCATTGATATTGAGTCCGTTCAAAGCGAATTGGACCGCCGCAGGCCTGGCACATCTCACCTCACTACGGCTCGGAAAGAACACGATATTGTCGAAATTCTTTCTGGTGTCATCAAAAACGAAGATGCCTCATTAATCAGCACGGGAACACCCATCGGGTTTGGCATTCAGAATAAGGATGCAAAAAGCAAAGATTACGCATACCTGAAAAACGCATATAGACCCTCACACGCTGATTATACCTATGAAGCCAAATATGGACTAAGAGATATTCGGGGCGGAGGGAGATCTTCCGCAAGAGAAACCGCGTGTAGGGTTGTGGGGGGAGCCATTGCAAAACAACTTTTATTCGCAGCAAGCAAGGTTGAAATAAGTGCCTATGTTGAAAGAGTACATGACATCTCAGTCCCCTTCCCTCCTGCTTTTTTTGAGAGATCTGTGATTGACGAGAACATTGTAAGATGCCCCTCAAAGGACATTGCTGACAGAATGATTCATCGCATCGAAGAGGTTAAAAACGCGGGAGACACGGTAGGAGGCGCAATTGTCGTTGTGGCAAAAAATGTTCCGTCGGGATGGGGAGAACCTGTTTTTGACAAACTCGAAGCAGATTTGGCAAAAGCGCTCATGAGCATCCCTGCTGTAAAAGGCATTGAAGTGGGCTCGGGATTCAGTGGCACACTTATGAAAGGATCAGAACACAATGATGCTTTCAGAACAGACAAGGATGGCGTGGTCAATACTGAGACAAACCGAAGTGGAGGCATTCAAGGGGGGATTTCTAATGGAGAAGAGATCGTTTTAAGAATCGGGTTTAAGCCCGTTTCTACAATTAAAAAAGAACAAAACACCGTGAACCGAGACAGTGAAGAAATGACGATAAGCGGAAAAGGAAGGCACGATCCTTGTGTTCTACCTCGCGCCGTCCCGATCGTTGAGGCAATGGTCGCATTGGTCTTGGGAGACCATCTGTTGAGGCAAAGATCTGCACGTTTATGAACGACCTCTGGACAAAAGAATTGACAAAAGAATGAGCAAAGAATCTACAAACAAAGGACTGGCCTTGCACTGGAAAGTAATTATAGGACTGGTACTTGGTGTGATATATGCCTGGATGAGCGTGGAGTTCGGCTGGAATGAGTTTACGTTAAAGTGGATTCAACCCTTCGGAGATATTTTCATAAATCTCTTGAAACTCATTGCTGTCCCGCTTGTTCTATTCAGCATTATAAGTGGTGTCGCGAGTCTAGGAGACATGAAAAAGCTTGGCCGAATGGGCGTTAAAACACTGGCCATCTATCTGACGACAACCATGTTTGCCGTGATTGTGGGCTTAACACTTGTGAATATTTTTAAGCCAGGAACACACGCCAGTGAAACACTTAGAGAGGACAACAGGATCAGATATGAGCTTTGGCGAGATGCAAATGACATTACGCGGTTAGACAACATCAACATTTCTGCATTGCCTGAATTTGCTGAAAAAGTAGAGATTATTCAAGGAGAAGTCACTGAAGCAAACGAATGGGTGAGTGACAAGCTGAACAAAGCGGAAAACACAAAAAACAGCGGCCCCCTTCAACCCTTGGTCGATGTCGTCCCAAAAAACATTTTCCAATCGTTAAGCGACATGCAAATGTTGCAAATTATCTTCTTTGCGATCTTCTTTGGAATCGTGGTGACTGGACTTCAAGCAGAGCAGAAGAAAACAGTTGTCAAAGCTGTAGACGCATTGAATGAGGTGTTCATTCAAATGGTTTGGGTGGTCATGAAGGCGATGCCCATCTTTGTGTTTGCGCTAATGGCAGGACAAATTGTGAAGGCTGCAGGTTCCGATCCGGAGCATTTTCAACAACTACTTACCTTTCTATTGTACTATTCTGTTGTCGTTGTTTTGGGCCTTTTCATCATGGCGTTTGTCGTGTACCCAGCCATTGTCTCATTGTTTGTCAAGAAGATGAGTTGGAGGCAATTTACTTCGGGGATGCGTGATGCACAGATTACCGCATTTTCTACATCATCATCCGTAGCCACGTTGCCGGTAACCATGAAATGCGTGGAGGAAAACTTAGGTGTGTCAGAACGCAGCTCGAGCTTCGTCCTTCCTATAGGAGCAACAGTAAACATGGATGGAACCAGCTTGTATCAAGCGATCGCAGTCGTCGCACTCGCTCAGTTCCACATGGTGGACTTGACCATTGCACAACAATCAATCATTGTTCTGACTGCGACTTTGGCATCGATTGGAGCTGCAGCCGTTCCAAGCGCAGGCCTGGTCCTGATGATCATTGTTCTCGAAAGTGTGGGGCTTAATCCAGCTTGGATTGCGCTGATCTTCCCTGTGGACAGAATCCTCGACATGTGCAGAACTGTAGTCAATGTAACCGGTGATGGAACAGTGAGCACACTCGTTGCAGCAAGCGAAGGTGAGCTGGAGGAAGTTAAGCGTTAAGAGATCACATGTATAAGTCTTTCACCTTTCTGTTTGTCTTATTCACTTTGACTGCAACTCCTTGCAAATATTTGGCACAAACCTGCCCCACTCCAGAAGATGTCTCGTCAAAAACCATGAGTCTCTTCGAAAAAGCAACAGATAAAAAGAAAAAGAAAACAACCGAAGAAAGGATAGAAATGCTGAAAGAAGTTGTCAACCGACAGGATGATTTCGGCGCAGCCTACGAAGCACTTGTAGGGTTGTTATTCAAACAGGCAAAAAAAGACCGAGAATTCTCAGGCGAATGCATCGCGGCAACCGCTATCTGGATTGAGTTATGTGGAGATCAGTCTGATGCGCACTATATCCTCGGCGCCTTGGCATTTGTTTCTGGAGATGCCTCTTCCGCACTTGTCGAATTCGAAAAATACATCGTACAAACTGATGAAGAAGCAGAAAACGAGATGTTGTCAAAGCGTACTGTGCGAAAAAGACGTGATGTATTGGAAATGATTCCCGAGGCACGATTCGAAGTCCAGTATTATTCAAACCGCAACGCATACAAGCCTGAACCACTTCCATACACAAGCCAAACCGAAGATGAATATCTCCCTGCTTTGTCTCCTGACGGAAGCATCCTGTTCTTTACCCGAGCACGAAACGAAAGATTCAGAGGGGATGTCATCACGAGAAGAGTGGAAGACTTTGTTTGGTCAAAAAGAAAGTCTGCTGAAGAAGACTTCGACCGTGGAGAATTGCTGTCCCACCCATTCAATGGTGGAGGGAATTTCGGAGGGGTTAGCTTGTCAATAGACAACAGATTACTTGTCGTAGCTGCATCCAACCCGACACCGAATAACCCAGAAAACATTGACTTATTCACGACTACTTATATTGTAAATGGGAAAAATGATGCCGGAGGCTTTTCTTACTATTGGGGAGATTTGCAGTTGCTGGGACCCGAAATAAACACGCCCATGGGGTGGGAATCGCAACCCGCATTAAGCGCCGAGGGTGACGAACTGTTTTTCGCTTCTGCGAGAAAGAATTCAACCCTTGACGATGACGGCAACCCTACAATGGATATTTACGTCAGCATCAAAGATGAAAACGGCCATTGGTCACTTGCGGAGAAACTTCCTTACCCCATCTCTACAAGCGCACAGGAGAAGGCCCCATTTATACATCCCGATGGGAAGACATTGTATTTCTCCAGCACGAGGCTCCCGAGCGGGGGTGGATATGATCTGTGGGTTTCGAGAAGAGACTCCATGAATGTTTGGTCTGAACCTGTTAACCTAGGCATGCCTGCAAACACAACCGGTGACGAGCACGGACTTGTCGTCTCCTCAAACGGAAATGAGGCCTTTTTTGCAAGCCGAAGAAATGGAACGAAAGGATTAGACATCCTGAGTTTCCCTTTGCCAAATGAACTTAAACCGGAAGCCGTAAAAGTCATACATGGAGTCGTGGACCCCACTCCCCCTTCAGATGACATCAGACTCACAATAGAGTACGTTCAAAGCAAACAGGTGGAAGAGATCGACCTCAATCTAGACGATGGGTCATTTGCGGCAGTGATCAACCTAGAAAGAAATGAAGATGTCATTCTGAACGTTACTGGAGTGGATTTGGAATTTGAAGCCACTGTCGTTCATGTTGCGCAAGAAGACAATGAACACGGAGAGCACAAGACCCCGTCACAAGAACCTACACCAAGCATTACATTGCGCGCAAAGAAATCCAACCAAATAGATGCGTTTGAACTGAAAGACATCCAGTTTGAGACAAACAAAAGTGAACTGACATACACCACGAAACTCATTCTAAGGAAGTTTGCTGAATACTTTCTTGCAAACCCGAAGTACACGATGCAAATTGAAGGTCATACAGATGATGTGGGATCAACGGAAGACAACTTAAAACTCAGTCAAGCAAGAGCGGAGGCGGTGAAAAAATTCTTTGAAAAAGCGGGCGTTGAACCCTCACGTTTACAAGCGAGCGGGTTTGGAGAAGCGAACCCCAAAGATTCTAACAATACAGAACAAGGCCGAGCATCCAATCGACGGACAGAATTTATCGTGAAAAACAACCCGTAAGGGATTTCAAAAAAAAGACTAAAATGTTGTGTCTTTAATCCGAATCACACACATCTAGCCGTTGAGAACATCAAGAGCTTGTCGATATAGCCCCCTACGTACGTGGTAAATTCGTTTGTATAGAGCTCTATCATTCCAACATGCCCAGCAAACTCAAAAACCCAAGTCAAATATCTAGAATCCAACTCGTGCTTATGCTCAGTTGCGGATTCTTTTTGACACCGTCATTAGAAGTTAAATCACAGTTTACTCATGAGCTAGAGCCCAAAGAAAGGGTTTGGACCCAAGCAAATGATGCATACGAAAAAGAACAGTATGCCCTTGCGATGAAGAGTTTCGGCGACTTCATGAAGTTTGAGGACGATGACAGGTCTGAACGCTATGTGAAAGCAGCTTACTTCGAAGCATTGTGCGGATTGAACCTTTACAACCGAGACGCTGAATATCGAATCGATGCATTTATCACAGCTTATCCTGAGAGCCCTTATGTGCAGGAGGCATTGTGGGAAATTGCAGACCATCATTACAAACGCAGACATTTCAAAAAGGCAGCAGTAGCTTTCAATGAAGTCGATTTAAGACGGTTGCCAAAAGATCAGCAACGAGAATTGAGATTTAAAAGAGGACACAGCTTATTTGAGGAGGAGGATTTTGAAGCTGCCCGTTATGACTTATTCGAAGTCATGAAAGAAGAGGGTGCATATCTGGCTCCTTCAACGTATTACTTCAGCCACATCTCATACTTGAAAGGGAATCCACAGGTTGCACTTGAGGGTTTTGAAGCGATATCTACTCATCCAGACTTCATCGATGTTGTTCCGACTTACATCGCCCAAACACTCCACGCAACTGAACAATTTTCAAGACTTAAGGAATACGGACCTCCCCTCCTTGACGAATCCGCGGGACTAGATCAGAAAGAAAGAACTGAAATATCACGGCTCGTAGGAGACGCATTTTACAAGGACCAAGATTTCGAGTCCGCCTCCCCATTCCTTGAACTGGCTTGGGAAGGGACACGTGGTCCAGATCGGAAAGCGGAGTTTGCCTATGAAGTGGGATACACACGATATCGCATCGGGGCCTGGAGTGAGGCATTGAACGTCCTGGCGATAACCGCTCGAGAAGACGACAAGCTGGGACAAAACGCGACCTACCATATGGCGGATTGTTATATTCAACTCGATCAAAAAGGAAAAGCGAGAAGCGCATTCGGAAGGGCAGCATCTAAAGACTTCGACATTGAGATCATGGAGGATGCATTATTCAGTTACGCAAAGCTTGCGTTCGAGCTCTCATACAATCCTTTTGATGATGCCATTGTTGCTTTTCAGAAATATCTGGATCAATACCCTACGTCTGTGCGCCGAGACGAAGCATATCGATTTCTTTTAGATGTATATCTCACGAGCCGAGATTATGAGAGAGGTCTGAACGCATTGGACCAAATCCAAGACAAAGATCTTACGGTACGTGAATCGTATCAACTCCTTGCATATAACCGAGGGGTTGAACTATATCAAGGCGGAAAGTACAAGCAAGCATTGGTGTATTTCAATAAAGTCCGGACGTATCCCATAGATGCTCAACTCGCAGCGGAGTCACATTACTGGGAAGGAGAATGTCATTTTTCTTTGCGAGACTATGTGAACGCTACGGGTTCTTATTCAAAGTTCTCTCGAGCTCCTGGTGGGTATTTAAGTTCATATTACCCTGCGGCCGATTACGCCAGAGGGTACGCTCTCTTTAAAAGAAAGAAATATTCCGATGCACTTTCTGCGTTCCGCTCTTATCTGGAAGCTCATCCAGAGGATGCGCCCAAAAGAATACACGATGCCGAATTAAGAACCGCAGATTGTTTCTATGCAAAGAAAGAATTTGATCGAGCTGTGACCTACTACGACAGATGCCTGAACAGAACAACTGAAAACAAAGGGAACGTTGACTATATTCTTTACCAACGGGCGATGTCGATGAGCTTGACTGAAGCAGAAGAATCCCTCACAGAACAAATTGAGGGCTTGGACAAACTACTCCAAGAATTCCCGAAATCAAGATTTGTTGTAGATGCCCTTTACGAAAGTGCACGAACCCAAATCGAGCGCGATGAACTTGAGGACGCGCGTCGTCGATTGGATGTCCTCCTGTCTGCACATCCACGGAATCCACGCACAAAAGAAGCGCTCGTTGACTTATGTCTGATTGGCATCAAACAAAACCGACCAGATGACGTTCTCGAAACGTGGGACAGAATCCGAACCACTTACGGAAATGACCCCATCGCAGCAGATGCGTACAACATTGTCGAGCCACTCCTTATAGATCGCGGACTCCTTGACAACCTGCCTGCTGCCGTAGGCTTGTCAGGTGAAGATATCGAGAGCCGTTTATTTGATGCGGCCGTGTCTTTGGCCTTAGAAGAAAAGTACACGCAAGCCCTCCCCAGATTGGAAGAATATTTAAGGCAATACGAGAATGGAAACCACCTCGATGAGGCACAGTACTACCTTGCTGCCTGTCTGAACAATGCGGGGGATAAAAATGGTGCGCTGTTGTCTTATGAAGCAGTCTTGGCTTTGCCTCCGGGAGACTTTACAGAAGCAGCAGCACTTGCTGCGGCGACACTTGCATGGAACGAGGGAGATTATCCTCGCGCACTCACACACTACCGACTCTTGGCAGACATTTCTAGCATTCAGTCAAATAAACTAGAGTCATCGATTGGACAAATGCGTTGTTACTATCTCCTGGATCAACCTGCACAAGCGTTCACATTCGCTACAGATGTTTGCTCAGACCCAGGCACTCCTGAATCAATCAAGAGAACAGCATTGATTTGGCTTGGCAGAATTCACTTCGACGCAGAAGAATACGATGAGGCTTTGAATTGTTTCGAATCCACTGTGAAATTCGGTGGAAATGCAGGAGCTGAGTCCCAATTTATGATTTCAAAAATCAAATACAACTTGGGGGATTACGACAGTGCCGAATCAAACATCTTTACCCTCGTCAGTGATTTCTCCTCATATGATGAATGGAAGTTTAAGGGATTCCTCCTTCTGGTGAGAACCTACATCGGATTGAACGATCTTTTCCAAGCCAGAGCAACAGCAGAGAGCATCATGGAAAACGTAAACGTTGAATGGGTTCAGAATGCTTGCAGTGATTTAATGATGGAAATAGAGGCGATGGAAGGCAGCGAGCTTAATGGCACAGACGTAATTGAGACTGGAACACAAAACGAAGTAAACGATAAATAATGAATCATTTCTCAATCCCCTTTTTATCTCTTGTCGTTTTAAGTTCTGGCATGTTTGCACAAGAAACCCCAGCAGAGAATACGAATACCGACTCTCTAGAGATGGATGTAACATTTGTCGGCGAACGAGAGATGGTGGTCAAGGACGCTTTGAAATTACAAAGCTGGCCTGAACTTCGTAAACTCGAGAATAGCAAAAGAGACTTCGCGTATCGTTTGCTTGCCAAGCGTATGAACGTATCGCCTGCTTGGTCCATGATAGAGCCTGTAAGACTTCGCGTTGACGCACCTCTTTCACGACTTTACCGAGGATATGCACGTGCTGGATATGGATTGAACAACACTCCCCTCTTGGACATCAGCTTTACAGATTTAAGGTCACGTGAAGGAACGTGGGGATTTAATGGCTCGCATTTCGCAACAGATGCTCCACTGGGGTTGGTTGACGAACGATTTAAAGACAGCCAAGGAGGCGTTTGGATAAGTCGGTTTGTCGGCAAAGAACGCGTAGACTTTTCAGCTGATTTGTCGCGAAAAAACATCGTTTTTTATGGCAATGCTGAAAATGACTCCTTACTCCCTCTGAATGATCTTGGAAAATATGAGCGTTATCTCACTGTGGGGGCGAATGTCGCCTTTAAGAGTCACCATCGGGACAGCACTGATCTCAATCACGAAATCGCCCTTAGATGGTTTCAAATGCGTGACCTTCAGTCTACCGTAGAAAACAACTACGAAGGTTCGTTTGAAGCAGGGAAATTTGTGGGCAAAGAACATTTCTCTTTATCTGGCTATATGAACATCGATCGTTTGCTGATCGGGACAAACAACCCAGATACAGTAAAAACAGATGCTGCAATTTCAAGCATCACTCCTATGGTGACTAGTTTCAGGGGGCCTCTTACTGTGCGAGTGGGCGCAGGGATATGGATCGATGCCGACAAGCAAAGTCGCAATGGTGAAGGGTCAAGGTTTCATTTCTACCCCAAAGTTGAAGCCTCATTGCGTGTCTTACGTGATGTTTTTGTCCCCTACATCAGTCTGGACGGCAGACTCGACCAAAACCGACTTGAGACCGTAGTCCGTGACAACCCTTTTTACTACTCTTCCCTGGATTCTGAATTTCGCACCACGAGCATCTCAAAAGAAATAGAAGTCGGGATGCGCGGGACAATCACCGAAGCCTTAAGTTTTCAAGTCTTCGGTGCAACTGCTCATTATGAAGACTACATGTACTTTGTCAACGACACGTTGCTAGACAATGGGACTCGCTTTTCATCCTTCTACGACACGCTTACTGTAACGAAGCTTGGCGGTCATTTAACCTTAGATTTAATCGACAACTTAGAACTCCGTTTGGCTGGAACTTTATTTAAGTACGATGCAAATGGACTTGAAAATGCGTGGAATCTTCCTTCGGCAAAATGGAGTGTGGAAGCGAGTTATGGATTCCTTGAGAAATTCAAAGTTGATTGCGCTCTTGAAATCATCGGCACTCGCACAGCGTTAACCCAGGTTTCACCTAGCGCTGATGCAGAACCTTTCATGCAAGATGGTGAGATTTACTCATACGCAGTGAAGCTACCGTCCTACATCGATGCAAACATCGGAATCGAATACAGATACAACAGCAGAACTGCGGTATGGCTTCGTTGCAGCAACGTCACCAATTCAAGCTACAGAAATTGGGTGGGCTACCCCGTTCAAAGATTCCAGGCACTTTTCGGAGCGAGTTACGCGTTCTAAATTTCCTGTTTCACAGGGCTATCCATGACCCAAACAATTGCGATTTTCATGCTGAAAATTGCGGCATGTGTATAACCTCAGCTTTACGTGTAAAAATGACTGTTTTCAGTGGTCAATTGTTGCCTCTGTTCGTGTAAGATTTTGTATTTTTAAAGTCTAGAAATAAGAAAAGGATTATGTCAGAAGACAACAAAAAGAAAGATACGGAAAGTGAGTATGGCGCAGGCCAGATTCTTGCGCTAGAGGGGATGGAACACGTACGTATGCGTCCATCAATGTACATCGGTGACGTGAACGTCAGAGGCCTCCATCATTTGGTCTATGAAGTCGTCGACAACTCCATTGACGAAGCATTGGCTGGTCACTGTGACAAAATCGATGTCTGGATCACAAAAGACAACGGAATTAAAGTCTATGACAATGGACGTGGTATCCCGGTTGGGATGCATGAAAAGGAAGGCGTTTCTGCCCTGCAAGTTGTCATGACAAAGATTGGTGCTGGAGGAAAGTTCGACAAAGACTCTTATAAAGTCTCTGGAGGTCTTCACGGTGTCGGCGTTTCATGTGTCAACGCACTTTCATCTCATCTTAGAGCTGAAGTTCACCGAGACAACAAAGCATACGAACAAGAATACAAAAAAGGTGAGGTACAATATGCTGTCCGCGAATGTGGTACTTCAACCCAGAACGGTACGATCATTGAATTCATTCCTGACGCAGAAATTTTCGAAGTCGTTGAATACAACTACGAGACACTTGCTGACAGAATGCGAGAGCTTAGTTTCTTGAATCAAGGCATTGTGATCACTCTAACTGACGAGCGGGTACTTGCTGAACCTGCTGAAGGTGAAGAAGAAGTAGAAGGTGTCTTTAAAACAGAAACTTTTTTCTCTGAAAATGGATTGAGAGATTTCGTTGAATACCTCGACAGCACGAGAGAGAGTTTGATCTCTGATGTCATTCATATGAGTGGTGAGAGGGCAGGCGTACCTGTAGAGGTTGCCATGACTTACAACACTTCGTACTCCGAGAATTTATTTTCATACGTAAACAACATCAACACCCACGAAGGAGGTACACACCTTACTGGTTTCCGTAGAGGTCTGACAAACACTTTGAAGAAATATGCTGACAGTTCTGGCATGTTGAACAAGTTGAAGTTTGATATCAGCGGAGATGATTTTCGCGAGGGGTTGACTGCTGTTGTTTCAGTAAAAGTTGCTGAACCGCAATTTCAAGGCCAAACAAAAACCAAACTCGGCAACGCCGAGATTAGCGCGCCTGTTTCTCAATCTGTAAGCGAGATGCTCGAGGCGTATTTAGAGGAGCATCCGAATGATGCGCGCATTATTGTACAAAAGGTCATTCTCGCTGCTCAAGCTCGTCATGCGGCGCGAAAAGCCCGTGAAATGGTTCAGAGAAAGACAGTCATGAGTGGATCTGGACTTCCAGGAAAACTCGCTGATTGTTCAGAAAAAGATCCTTCTCTTTGTGAAATATTCCTCGTCGAGGGAGATTCTGCGGGAGGTACAGCAAAGCAAGGGCGAAATAGACATTTCCAAGCCATTATGCCACTGAGGGGTAAAATTCTGAATGTCGAAAAGGCGATGCCCCACAAAGTATTTGAAAACGAGGAAATCAAAAACATCTACACTGCATTGGGTGTCCGATTTGGCACAGAGGAGGATGAAAGAGCGCTGAATCTTGAGAAACTACGTTACCACAAAGTAGTCATCATGTGTGACGCCGATGTAGATGGAAGTCACATTGAAACGCTCATTCTCACATTCTTCTTCCGCCACATGAAAACGCTGATTGAGAATGGATATGTATATATCGCGACTCCACCACTTTACTTGGTTAAAAAAGGTGGGAAGCAAAAATATGCATGGTCAGATGATGAACGTGATGAATTTATTGCTGAATTACGTGGCAAATCTGACTCAGATGGAGGCATCGGAATTCAACGCTATAAAGGTCTTGGAGAGATGAATGCTGAGCAGCTTTGGTCTACAACGATGAACCCTGAGCAAAGAACATTGCGCCAGGTAACGATCAACAACGCAGCTGCTGCAGACCATGTGTTCTCTATGTTGATGGGTGACGAGGTTCCTCCACGTCGTGCGTTTATAGAAGAAAATGCGAAATACGCAAATATTGACGCTTAACTCTTAGTGAATGATGAGCAATGGGCCGGGTACAGTTTGGATTACTGGGGCAAGTAGCGGCATAGGTCGAGCTTGCGCAGAGATTTATGCTGGAAAGGGAGCAAAGGTGATTTTATCCTCTAGAAGAGAGGATGCTTTAAGAAACGTCGCAAAAGAAATTTCCGAGAAACTAGATTTAAATCAAGAGAAAACGTTCGATATTGCCCCGTTGGATTTGAATGATTCCAACACATTTCCCGAGCTTGTAAAGGACGTACTAGATCGAGTGGGCACGGTTGATATAGTCGTTCACTGCGGTGGAATAAGTCAACGTTCATTAGCCGCAGAGACCTCATTGGAGGTTGATCGACGGGTGATGGAAATTGATTATTTCGGAACTGTCGCATTAACGAAGGCGCTACTCCCCCACTTTGTTTCAAAGAAATCCGGGCAATTTGTAGTCGTGACAAGCTTGATGGGCTTATTCTCATCTCCATTGCGATCTGGCTATTGCGGAGCGAAACATGCGCTACATGGGTTTTTTGAGGCGCTGAGGGCTGAGCACCATGAAGATGGCATCGGAATAACCATGGTTTGTCCAGGGTTTATCGCCACCGACATCTCATTAAATGCAGTTGTGGGAGACGGCACAAAGCAGGGCACGATGGATGCGAAAACAGGCGCTGGAATGACACCCCTGGAATGCGCTAGGAAACTGGTGAAAGGCGTAGAGAAACGCAAAGCTCAGGTCTTAATAGGCAGGACGGAGATTTTGGCCGTTTACATCAGTCGCTTCTTCCCCAACCTGTTACGTAGAATCATGCGCAAGGCTGCGGTCACTTAAGAACTGAGTATACCAAGTGTTCGCTTGTTACGTGTATTCTCGGCCTTCTACGTCGAGAACTTTCGTTCTCTTTTTCAAAAATCTGAGCACCAGGAATGCAATGGCACTCGCCGTCAAAAGAGACTGCATAAGAGGTGTTGGAAGTATTGAATCTTGCCATGCCAATCCTGAATTCATTCCTTCTCGAAAAGAGTGCATTGTATGCACAACTACATACGAAATCACCATGGCGAAAGCACCGTTGTACTCTCGCTTCAGGACATTTCTGAAAGAGAAAAACACACCGGGACTCTTCCATTCATAAGTACGGGGAAAGAACGCTGGAATGCCAGAAGCCCAATCCAGATATGTGTCCCCAAATTTGTTCCTCAAAAAACGCTCTTCTGTCATCGCAATGAGGGTATAATAAACCCAAAATGTAACCGAGATTGCTGTCGTAAAAATCCAATTTCCCGTGAGCATGAGAATCCCAAGCCACATAAAGAAATTTCCAGTATAAAGAGGGTGACGTATGTAACCATACATGCCCGTAGAGTTCAAAGTCATTGCAACCTGCCCTTCAGTGGTGTTGCGACCGGATGTTCCTTTGGGGACATAGGCGATCGTAAATGCGCGAATGATTTGTCCTAAAAACCCCACCCCCAAACATAGAGCGAGCCATCGGGGATCATTAAATGCGGGGTTGTTGTCATCGATATATGCCACGTATAAAGCCGCGGGCACAATGACAACCGGTAAAAAACTGCGCCACCGGAAAAGCCAAGATCCGGAGCGTTCTAAATCTTCTATTAATGGCATTTGTCTATGTCTTCAGGCAAGTTGTTTTTAATCCAGCTTAGCGCATCACCTAAAAGAGGCGCCATATATGCATCTTGAGATAGAAAAGGCACTGATTCTCGAAGTGACTCTTGAAGCTTCACGAGCTTGGGTGACATTTCTCCCAGCCCAGCCATTCCTCCCAAGTCTGATGCCTGAGCAGCACATAGTGCTTCTATTGCAAGAACTTGCTCCGCATTGTCAATGACTTTCCAGAGTTTCAGAGCTGCATTCGCGCCCATACTGACATGGTCTTCTTGTCCGTTAGAACTGTCGGCATTGTCAGCGGAACTGGGAGTCGTAAGTTGTTTGTTCATGGACACCAAACTCGCTGCGGTGTACTGTGCGATCATGTAACCTGAATGCAACCCCGGATCTTTTGCAAGAAAGGCAGGAAGGCTTCGTGTTCCACTCATAAGTTTAAAAGTCCTGCGCTCAGAAATAGACGCGAGTTCATGTATCGCTAAAGTGAGATGATCTAGGGTTAACGCAAGAGGTTGTCCGTGAAAGTTTCCACCGGAAACGACTTTGTCTTCTTCAGGAAAAACCAATGGGTTATCTGTGACAGCATTGACTTCATTTTCGAATAATTTTCTAGCTGCAGAAATGACATCTCTTGAAGCACCATGAACTTGTGGAATACATCTAAATGAATAGGGATCTTGAACATGATCTTTGGGTGTGGACATTTTTTCTGAACCGTCTAGCCACTTCCGAACAGACTCAGCCACAGCGATTGCGCCTTCTTGGTGTCGAATTCGATGAACATCGTGATCGAATGGTGAAGGCAATCCACTCCAAGCCTCCAAAGACCAAGCACCGATCGCATCTGCCCATTCTAACAATCTTTCAATTCTAAGCATAGAAATCACACCATAGCCAAGCATGAGCTGTGTTCCATTAATTAATGCAAGGCCTTCTTTTGGATCGAGTTGAAGCTTGTCCCACCCGAAACTTTTTAAGGCATCTAAAGCGTGGACAGGCTTTGCACCACCCACACGGACTTCCCCCTCACCAATCATAGGGATTGCGAGATGTGACAGAGGCGCAAGATCACCTGATGCGCCGAGCGAACCCTGAGAAGGGACGACAGGAGTGACATTGTTTTCCAACATATCTAAGAGACGAAATATCGTTTCTGGCTTGACTGCTGAATGACCCTGGCTCAGTGACTTTGCTTTCAATAGAAGCATCGCACGAACGATTACATCTGGAACAGGATCACCTACGCCACACGCGTGAGAAATCAGAATGTTGTCCTGCAATTCCGACAACTTATCTGGCGCAATTTTCGTGTGAGCCAGGGAGCCAAATCCTGTATTAACACCATAGATAGTCTCTCCTTTTTCAGCAATTCTAGAGGCCAAATAACTGTGACATTTTTCAACCCTGGCAATCACATCTGGATCCATGTCAGAGATGAATTCACCCGTCTGAAAATTAGAGAGTCGATTAAAAACATCATCCAGTGTCCACCACTCAGAATCGAGCATAAAATTATCCGCATTCATACCGGCAAGATACCCCCCGTTCGCGTTAACTTCGTCTTCTATTACTCATCAGTTATGGACATGAAATATTTACTTAGTAGCGTCTTGGTTTGGTCTATACTATTAAACGCTTACGGCCAAAGCGCAACCAGTATCGACTTCACAGAATTCGATTTGAAAAATGGTTTGCACGTGATTCTTCACGAAGACCACTCTACTCCTATAGTAGCTGTCACCGTCATGTATCATGTGGGGTCAAAAAACGAGAACCCCTCTAGAACAGGTATGGCTCACTTTTTCGAGCACCTCCTTTTCGAAGGCAGTGAAAATATAGCAAGAGGTGAATTTGACCATTACGTTGAAAATGCAGGTGGGGTACTTAACGCTAACACCTCACAAGACCGAACCTTCTACTATGAACTTCTCCCCTCAAACCAACTCGAATTGGGCTTGTGGCTAGAATCTGAAAGAATGCTTCACGCAAAAATTCAACAGATCGGCATCGATACTCAAAACGAAGTTGTGAAAGAAGAAAAACGCCAAAGGGTTGACAACGCACCTTATGGCAACATGATCGCTGAGACCATGGACGCATGTTACGATGTGCATCCATATCAGTGGACTCCCATTGGATCAATGGAACATCTTGATGCTTCAACCCATGCTGATTTCATGGATTTTTATGATACGTTCTACGTGCCAAATAACGCAACTTTAAGTATTGCTGGGGACATGGATCTCGAAAGTGCAAAACAACTGGTTAAAAAGTACTTCCAAGACATTCCGAAAGGAACGAAAGCGATTCCTCGTCCCACTGAAGTCGAGCCTAAGAGAACTGAGGAGCGAAGGAGCATCGTCTATGGAAAAGATCGACTCCCCGTTGTCATTCAGGCCTACCCCATCCCTGCTCAGGGCACACCTGACTATTACGCCGTTGACATGCTCAATCAAGTCTTAAGTGGTGGTGCTTCTAGTCGGCTCAACAAGTCTGTAGTAGATGAAAAACAATTGGCTCTTTACTGCGGAGCCTTCAGTTTCGGACTTGAAGATCCGGGTGTGACTTTTGCTTTTGCAATGGTCAACATGGGCATTGAACCTTCTGAGGTTGAAGCTGCCATGAATGAAGAGTTTGAAAAGATGAAAACGCAACTTATTACTGATCGCGAACTTCAGAAACTTAAAAATCAAATTGAAACACAATTTGTGTCAGGCAATTCGACCATGGCTGGTATTGCAGAAGAACTTGCGAATTACCACACCTATTTTGGAGATGCAAACCTCATCAACACAGAGATTGATAGATACCTGGCCGTCACACCTGAAGACATTCAACGTGTCGCTAAGAAATATTACGACGAGAATACACGCGCAACACTCTATTTCCTATACCAAGAAGAAGAAGAAAAATAATGAAAATCTTCCATAACATCACCCTCGCAATTCTATTTGCAATTGGCTCGCTATCACATACTGGCGTTTATTCTCAAGTAGATAGATCTCAAGCGCCTGAGCCTGGTCCTGCACCCCTCATAGAACTGGGGGAGTCTAAACTTTTGACACTAGATAACGGTTTGAAACTGATTGTCGTAGAAAACCACAAACAGCCCACAATAAGTTGGACATTGTCTTTCGAATATGCACCCATTTTCGAGGGGAACAAAGCTGGAATGCTGGATTTGTTTGGTGAAATGATGCGCTCTGGAACAAAGAACAAATCAAAAGCAGAACTCGACGAAGACATTGACTTTCTCGGAGCTTCGATAAGTGTCAGCCCGAAAGGCATTCGTGGATCTGGGCTTACTAAACATACAAATAACGTCCTTCGCTTGATGTCTGAGATTCTTTTCGAGCCATCGTTTCCCGAGAATGAATTGGAACGCTTGCGCACGCAAGCTCTTTCTGGACTTGTAGCTGCTGAAAGTTCACCTTCTGAAATATCAGATGTTCTTACACGGTCTCTTATCTATGGCGATGGCCATCCCTACGGCGAAGTCACGACTCCAGAAAGCATCAATACTTTAACCAGAGCAGATTTTGTTGATTTTCACAAGACCTACTTTCATCCAAACATTGCCACCCTCGTAGTCGTCGGGGACATCGATGCAAATACAGCATACGGCAAAGCAAATTCGTTTTTCGGTGAATGGAAAAGAAACGCTACCATCCCTTATAAAAGATGGGAGTTGCCATCCCGCCCAAAAGGAAATAGAGTTTGTTTGTCACCTGTGGACGGTGCCGTCCAAAGTGTCTTAAAGCTAACCCACACAGTCATGATTCCTCCGGGAAGCAAAGATGCGATTGCCGTTTCAGTGATGAACAGCATCCTTGGTGGCGGTGCTTTTTCTGGCAGGTTGATGCAGAACCTTCGTGAAGACAAAGCGTTTACGTATGGAGCAAGGTCAAACATTTCAACTGACCCACTGTTGGGTTCTTTTACGGCATACGCAGATGTCCGAAATGAAGTAACTGACAGCGCCGTAGTTGAATTTCTGTATGAAATACGCCGTATGTTAAGCGAACCCGTTGACAGTGCATCTTTCGCTGTTACGAAGAATTATATGACGGGAAGTTTTGCGCGTTCACTTGAAAGCCCCAATACTGCTGCAAGATTCGCACTAAATATTCAACGGTACAATCTGCCAGCAGATTATTACTTAACCTATTTAGAAAAACTCAACGCAGTGACAATAGAAGATGTTCAGCGCGTTGCAAAAAACCACCTCCGCCCCGACCAGTTGCATATTACGTGCGTCGGAAATAAAAGTGTCGCCGAATCACTGACCAAGTTTGCGACCAATGGCACTGTAGAGTTTTTTGATGCATATGGAAAACCCATCATAGAACGAACCTCCGCTGAAGACGGGGTCACTGCAGAAATGGTCATCAAAGGACACTACGAGGCAATCGGAGGCGTTAAATCCATTTCTAAGCTAAGTGGAGTACTTCGCACTGGATCTATGGAAATGGGCGGCGGCATGACTGTAAGCTTCACGCATTCGGCATCCTACAAAAGGAATAAAAGAGGGGCGCGAACATCATTCGCAATGAGTGGTCAAGAAGTGATGACAAACGTCGTCACAGACGATGGAGGTTATTCATCTCAAATGGGAACTCGTATTGCGACAACCGACAACGAATTGGTAAACGCTCAATGGGAAGAACTGGACCCCCTATTTCTTCTCCACGCAGATGAAAATGGAATCGATTCTGAACTGCTCGGAGTAGAGGAAATGAATGGAAATAAATACCATGTTATTCAATTCACATGTTGTGAAGCTGAAGAAAGCTCTGAAGTAACAAATATGACTTGCTATTTTGATCTCAACTCCAAAATGCTCTCTTTCACAAAATCAATCACAGGGGGTGATGAGGGACCCATGTCTGTCACAACAAAATTCAACAACTACATCGACCTTGGGGAAGGGTTTAAATTCCCCATGGAGGTTGTAACCGTTGCTGGAACGCAAACCATGGCTGTACGTATCGGTTCAATTTCAGTTAATCCTGAGATTGACCAAGCGCTATTCAACTTAGATTAATCCCAAACAGCTATCAAAGTGTCAGACTCGCCAATCGTCAACCTACGAGATGTTTCTCTAAATCAACAGGAACACGTCGTATTAAACAATGTCAATTTAGAGATTGGCCAAGGTGAGTTCCTATATCTCATTGGGAAAACTGGGAGCGGGAAATCTAGCCTTCTTAGAGCACTTTATGGAGACATTCATATTGCGAGCGGAACAGGGGAAGTCTGCGGCATGGATTTGTCTTCATTGACGAGAAAAAACGTACATAAGCTTAGACGTAAACTGGGAATCGTTTTTCAGGACTTCGGGCTTTTAACAGACAGAACGGTCAGCAACAATCTCGAATTTTCATTAAGAGCCACGGGCTGGAAGTCGAAAAAAGACATCGAGCTTAGGATAAACGAGGTTCTTAAGCGAGTCGGACTGACACACAAGGGCTATAAATTTCCACACGAACTGTCAGGAGGAGAACAACAACGCGTTTCTATCGCAAGGGCCCTTTTAAATTCACCCTTGTTATTTCTCGCTGACGAACCCACAGGGAACCTGGATCCAGAAACCACCAGAGACATTCTTACTTTAATGCACGGACTTACAGACTCTGGATGCAGTGTCATCATGGCGACACATGACCACGCATCTATGACCGAGTTCCCTGGCAAAATCTTAATCTGTGAAAAGGGTGAGATAAGGTCCTCTCAATGAGAAAAGAGACCTCGCCACTGCTCAGCATCATCATCCCCTCTTACAATCAACTTGAAGGATTAAAAGAGACCCTGAAAGCGTTCTCTAAATTCCGGAAAAAACGCGTTGAACTTGTCGTCATTGATGGCCAATCATCTGATGACAGCCCCAATTGGATAAGAAAAAACGAGGCGTCAATAGATTGTTACCAAATTGAATCCGACAAAGGGATTTATGACGCCATGAACAAGGGAGTTGCCCTTTCAAAAGGGCAATGGGTCGTGTTTTTCGGGACAGGTGATCTGCCCACCGAAGATGGTTTCGCGAAATTAATACACCATTTAGAAGAAGGCCCAGACGCAGAAGTTTTGGCTTTCGGAGTACATCTTCTTCCACCCAGAGAATCAGGAGTTCCAGAATTCTATCAACCTGTTTGGAATGCTTCCTTAAAATGGAGAAACACCTTGCACCACCAAGGCACAATCTATTCAAGGACAGTTTTACGCAATGAACCTTATGAGGTAAGATATAAAGTCTTGGCAGATTATCATTTAAATCTCAAACTCTGGAAACGGGGCGTAAAGTGTATGTGTTTCGATACCGTAATCTCTGAAGTGGCACCTGGAGGCGTCAGTCGGACATTCACACAATCACTGTATCTAGAAGAAAGAGAACTGAAGCGCAACATCTTTCCTTCCCTTCAAGACCAAATTGCACAACATGTTTTTACACGCCTCAAATGGTTAAAGAAACAGCTGTCTTAACCTTTCAGATGTTCCAGAATTAAAAAGGAATCGGTGCCCCAGTGAAGATTCTTTCTTGCTGCCATACATTTTTCAAACCACATTTCTCGGGGACTAGAAAGGACTTTTAACACTCCACGGGCAATCGCATCTGTCGTTACATCCTCAATCACTACCCCTACCCCATTTCCTTCAACAACACGACTTACTTCAACCATAGGGCTTGCTACGACAGGAAGGCCTACATGAATGAAATCGAACAATTTGTTTGGCAAACTTAAGAGATAATTTGCATGCATCCCTTTGTCTAACGAAAGCCCGACGTCGGCAGACGCTGTTAAAAGCCTCAGCTTTTCATATGGAAGTCTAGGGATGCAGTGCAGTCGTCCACTCCATCTTGGATCATTCATCCTTTTGATTGATTCTTCGAATTCAATCCCTGCGCCCACCAATACGAGCCGCACATCGGTCATGCATTCTAAAGCGTCGACAGCATCACTTGTCCCTCGATCACGGTCCATGAAAGCGCCTTGTAGCAGCAAAATAGGAAGGTCTGTGGGGATCTTAAACTCTTCAAAAGCTTTCCGGTGAGAAAGCTCTGGAACGGCCGTCAATACAGGCATATTCCTAAGTACATCTACCTGAATACCATAGCGCGATCTATAATGTGCAGCAATGGATTCATTCACCGTGAGCATCTTCTTTAATTTGGGGATACAATATTTTTCAATTGTAAGCCAAACCCAACGACGCAATGGACGTCCAGTTAACCCCGCGGCTTCAGTAAAATACTCATGAGAATCATACACAATTCGAAGCTTGCGTCTTCTTGAGACAAGCAAAGCTGGAAGGAGGGTGTCAAGATCGTTCGACCATACAGCATCGATATCTGCACGCTTTAACCACTTCCAAAGGGCCCACTGTAATTCCGCATAAAAAAACATCCCAGAGGTACGTTTCAAAGGAAATCTAATGGCAGAGCCAGGACCGTCATATGGTGTTGAATCTGAAAGGAGTCGCCCCACAAGGATGGGCTCGTGCCCAGCATCGACTAACACTTTACAGGTTTTCCTTACTCTTTGGTCAAAAGAAAGGTCGTTGGAGACGAGTACGGCTATTTTCACTTACAACTATTTAAGTTCCCCATCCTTTATTTGCTGGAGCACTCTCTTTGTGTAGCGCGGAAAATCTCCTTTCATCATCCAACCAAAATATCCCGGGTCTCTCTTGAGGAGTTCAACTGCAGACACTCCTTTGTGTTTTCCGAAATTGAAAATGATGACACCCTCATCGTTATAAATCAAACGACCCGCGAGATCTGCATTTTTCGTGCGTTGACAAAATTCGTGGAGCAAATCCATATCTCCCGGGACAGGACCTACTGTTTCTCCTCGGGTATCAATGATTGACTTGTCCGCATACTTGTCAAGCTGAGCAACCAGGACTTCAAGAGTAGCAGCAGTATCGGGATACGCTTCGTGAGCGCCCTCGAGCGCTTTTCCGCAATAAAACGCATACGCGGCTTTAAGCGTACGCTGCTCCATTTTGTGAAAGATGTTTTGGACATCAATAAGGTTCCGCCCCTCGATGCCAAAATCAATGCCCACTCTCAGAAATTCTTCTACGAGCATGGGGACATCAAATCGATTTGAATTAAAACCTCCTAGGTCACAATCCTGAAGAAACTTCACCAAACCAGGCGCGATCGCTCCAAATGTATGCTTGTTCTTTACGTCATCATCATAAACACCGTGAACCAAAGAGGACTCTAAGGGAATCGGCATCTCTGGATTGACGAGAATCCGATGTTCCGCACCTGCTTTCTCTGGCTTCCTGACGATGGACCCATCTGGAGAAACTTTAATCATCGCAATCTCCACTATTCTGTCAGTACCTACCTGAACACCGGTGGTTTCCAAATCAAAAACAACGAGCGGACGTTTGAGGTTGAGCTTTTTTAATCCTTCTTCTATTCCCATGTTAATTGTCGTAAAATCTGTTATTGAGGCCTTGATTTTATTTGTATTGTAACGTAATCAGGCGAGTCGTCATCTGGGTCCGTCACAACCTTTATTTCAAAAGGCAAGAATGTGTAATCCACCGCATTCTTATATCCCTTATCTGACAAAACCTTTTTCAGTCTGATGAAAACATTGGCTGAGCGCTTCCCCGACAAGGTCTTCGCGTCTTCAATGGATGTGGTTTCATTTCTGAATGCACTTGAAGAGATAGACAGTTCTGGATGTCTCTCTTCATTGATTCTTCGCACAACCTCATCTGCCATTGAAGGAATGTCAATGTCAGAAGTGTGAATTTGGCGTGAATTGAGGTTGGAAACCGAAATCCAGCCTTCATCTTCCGGCACCTGAACTAACACACTCAACAGTTCAAGCGAATCTTCCAATAAAATTGAATAATCTATCAACTCGGGTTCTGGTTCTATATATTTCTCCACGCGCAATGTGCCGTCAACAGAAATTCCTCCCTCAAACGAATCGATGGGGTCTGTATACAAATGGTAACCCGCATCTGTCGCAATTTCTATATTGTCGGTCATGAATACAGCACCGCCTTTAAAGTAATCTATTCTGTAAGATTGACCTCCGTATATAATCGCACGTAGAAATTGTTGGTTGTCTTCCGAAACCATCACCTCTGTTGTATTTCCAGACTCCATCGATGTCAGAGTAATGCGGTCAAACTCCACTTCCAAAAGAGCGTTTAACAGCATAATATTGCCATTCACGAGCTGCGTCTCTTCAGTAAACGTTATTTCGAAAATGTCGTAGTCATTTAAGGGACGGTTTCTTCTAGAGGCGATATAAGCACGCGTACCCTCAGCAGAAATCACAAAATACCGGTCATCATCAACTGTATTAATTGGGAACCCCAGATTCACCGGTTCACTCCAAATTCCATTGTCAAAAACGGAGCGATAGCAATCATACCCCCCCATACTTGTTTGGCGATTTGATGCAAAAAACAAAGTGCCATCAGCAGAAATAAACGGTGACACCTCATTTCTGTCAGAATTGATGGGCCCCTCGATGATCTCAGGATTTGACCAACTGCCGTCTGACAGCTTGGTATACTGGTACAGATCAAACCCGGTTCTCCCCTTTCTGTCAGCGACACTCATGATCGCGAATGAATTGTTTGGCGAAAACACAATCACTCCCTCAGACGGTGCATCCGGAATGACACTCGAGGAAACCGCTTGTTGCCATTTGCCTTTTCTTTTGTGTGATTGAAAAACCTCTTCTTCCCAACCATCTACATGTGCAATCGCAAGATT
>CAWVRV010000029.1:0-26840 GCA_963932755.1 uncultured Flavobacteriales bacterium
CGCCTGTTGTAGAAGCGCCTGTTGTAGAAGCGCCTGTTGTAGAAGCGCCTGTTGTTCCTCAGCAAATAAACTTCTTGATCGTAGGAGGTGCATTTTCAATTGAAGAAAATGCCAAGTCGCTTGCCAAGACACTCAGAGAAGAAGGCTATTCTCCCACACAGCACTACCAATCACATAACAAGCTGTATCTCGTTGCGCTTGGTGAATATGAGTCAGAACGTACTGCCCGCGTAGACATGGCAAAAGCCAGAAAATCGGGTCGCACAGCGACGTGGCTTAAAGGACTTTAAACTTCTTTAAACAGCTCCTCGAGCTCTGTATGCCTGTCTTCAGTACATGGCAACAAACCTTGTTCAAGGAGAATAAAAATCTCTCGTCCTCGCGCCTCCTCTGGAAATTCTTTGGTGCCTTTATATACTTCGGGATTCACGCCATTCTTGCTCGAAATCCAACGTAAAACGCGTGCTGTTGTTTCGTCGAATTTAAAAACCCACCGATCTTCATCCGCGATTTTTTCCAGGTATGTAATTCTCGAAGTCGTTGACTCCCAAAAAAACGTACTGAATTCATCAAGTAGATATTCAACCTTATGAGGCTTTTCGCTTTTCGCTTTTTGCCACTCTACGGCATCAATACCCTGGGATGAAAGGAACTTGACAAATTCAGGTTCCAAAGCGGCAAACTCTTCTTCTGTAAGGCGACGAAATCTCATTGGATTGCTTTTCTATAGAAGTCCTTACTTATCGATTCCCTCAAGCATAAATAGGAAGGCGTACTCCATGGCGGTTTCTTTAAAACGAGCGAATCTTCCCGAAGCTCCCCCGTGCCCAGTTTCCATATTACAATGCATGATTAACAGATTGTCGTCTTGCTTTTGATCTCGAAGCTTTGCAATCCATTTCGCGGGCTCCCAATACTGCACTTGACTGTCCCAGTACCCCGTTGTTATTAACGTATGCGGGTAGTTGAGTTTCGAGATGTTGTCATAGGGGCTGTAGCTCATCATATAGTCAAAATAAGCTTTGTCTTTTGGGTTGCCCCACTCATCAAATTCTCCTGTTGTGAGCGGAATACTCTCGTCGAGCATCGTGTTAATCACATCGACGAAAGGCACAGCGGCAACGATTCCATTGAAGAGCTCAGGTTCGAGATTCATGACTGCCCCCATTAAAAGACCTCCAGCACTGCCCCCCATCGCGTAAAGATGATCAGGTGATGTGTAGTTGTTTGCCACGAGATGCTTGCCACAATCGATAAAATCGTTGAACGTGTTCATCTTCTTAAACAACTTACCATCCTCATACCAATTGCGACCCATCTCAGATCCGCCTCGGATGTGCGCCATGGCGTACACAAACCCTCGGTCAAGTAAACTGAGTCTTGTACTGGAAAAACCGGGATCCATACTGTAACCATAACTGCCGTATGCGTACAAGAGAAGGGGGTTTGACCCGTCCATCTTCACGCCTTTTCTGTAGACAATGCTTACAGGAACTTGTGCGCCATCTCGCGCCTCGACCATGATGCGTTCGCTTGCGTAATTCGCAGGATCAAAATCGCCTCCGAGCACTTTCTGTTGCTTGAGTTGGGTGCGAGACTTGTCGTCAAACGAATGCTCATAGGTTGTGTTCGGAGTGGTAAGAGAAGTATAACCAAACCTCAGTGTTGTAGACTTGAACTCTGGATTCGTCCCTACATAAGCCATATAGGCAGGGTCGTTAAATTCAAGATAGTAGTCCTCTGAATCATCCCAACTTTTTACCCTAATATTTGTAAGACCCTCCTTTCTCTCCTCAATCACAAGAAAGTCTTCGAATATTTCAGTTCCTTCAAAAAGGACATCGTCACGATGCGGAATCACATCTACCCAGTGTTCGCGAGAAGGCGTTTCGATGGATGTTTTTACCAGCTTGAAATTCTTTGCCTCAGCGTTTGTTTGGATGTAGAAATGGTCTCCGTAATGACTTACACCATATTCGTGATTGTCTTGGCGTTCCTGAATAACGGTCCACTCTGAGTTGGGTTTGTCGGCATCGATATATCGTGTTTCACTGCTCAGCGTTGAATTCGCACCGATCATAATAAAACGTTCGCTCTTAGATTTCCCAACCCCAATATTAAAGGTGTCGTCTGTCTCTTCGTAAACGACCACGTCTTCACTTAAATCCGTCCCCAAGATGTGCTTCAGGATGCGGTAGCTTCGAAGCGTTACTGGATCTTTCTTTGTGTAGAATATCGTTTTGTTGTCATTCGCCCAAACAGCCCCTCCGGTTGTTTCTGGGATCTCGTCTTCAAAAACGACGCCTGTTGTAAGATCCTTAAAGCGCAGGGTGTACTGTCTGCGACTAACGGTGTCTATTCCGTAGACGATGATGTTGTTGTTTGGGCTTATGCTCGATCCCCCGATTGCAAAATAACTGTGGCCCTCTGCCAATTGTGGCCCATCGAGTAGTATTTCTTCAGGATTGTCTAGGCTGTCTTTCTTGCGGCAATTGAATGCGTATTCTTTTCCTTCTTCGTAACGAGCATAATACCAGTACCCACGATAAAAAACCGGGACACTCTCATCGTCTTTAACGATTCTCCCTACGATTTCATCAAACAGTTCGCTCTGGAAATCTTTCGTTGGCGCAAGGGCAGACTCTTTGTAGTCATTCTCTGCATTTAGGTAGTCAAGAACGTCCTGGGTTTGGTCATCGGGAGCCTCTGCTTCCTTCTGCGCATCACTCAAACGCATCCAGAAATAATCGTCATTCAATTCCAAATTATGGATCTCCGTCGCGTGAGGGATCATCTTCGCATCGGGGGCTATGACATCTTGTTTTGCAAGTAACTGTTCGCTAGTAATGAAATTCTTTGAAGAGTCAGCCATAGTGTTGTTTTGATTGTCAGACTGAGTAGAACACGAGAAAAGTGCCAGCGCAGAGACAATATAAATTCGATTTAACATGTGGCTAAGATACTCTCAGTCCACGGACCAACCATTGCCTAACAGTGACTCTATTTTTTTCAAATCATCAGGCGTGTCAACCGATGGCGTGCGGTGATTTGTCGTGCCCACATCGATCCTCCATCCATGTGCCAGCCAGCGCAGTTGCTCTAGACTTTCTCTCTCTTCCAATTTCGTAGGGTGCAGTTCAACAAGGGCCTCCAGAGCGCTTGTGGTAAATGCGTATAACCCGACGTGTTGTAGCCAAGGACCTTCGGAGTGGGGAATAGGGCTTCGGCTGAAATACAGGGCTCTGCCATTCAAATTCCGAACGACCTTCACTCGGTTTACATCCTCTCTGCCAGGATCTGAAGGTTGCATTGGAATCGCAAGTGTGGCGATGGATGCTCCAGGTTTTCGGATCAAATGGACCAGTTCTTTGAGCTGTTCAGGATGCACAAAAGGCTCATCACCTTGGACATTGAGAATGGCATCTGGTTTGGGGTCAAGGTGCGCAATCACCGCCTGACATCTGAAGGTGCCGTTTGGACAATCGACAGGCGTCATTACCACTTCTCCACCAAATTTTTTAACGGCCTCTTCAATCCTCTTGTCGTCCGTCGCAACGACAACCCTGTCGACGACGTTCGACCCCTCTACTCTTCGCACAACACGTTCAATCATCGCAACTCCTCCTACAAGCGCCAGCGGTTTGCCAGGGAAGCGTGTTGAACCAAATCTGGCGGGTATGATGGCTACAATATTCATCATTCAATTTCGTAAGTGTACACGACATTCACCAATCTAGGCGCTTCAATGGCCAAAGGCCTAATACTGTATTCCTCGTTTAAAAGATTGCTTACTACGACAGAAAGCTGAGAATGATCACTCACATTAAAGCCTACCCTAAGGTCTATAATCCAAGGTAAAGTAGGATGGTCTTCAAGCCAATCGGCAAGTCCCCAGGGAGCAGCTCCAAGGCCATCTGGATTAGATTCTGAAGCACTATCTAAATAGACAAAGATTCTGTCAAAGTTCTGTAACGCACTTTGGTATCGAGCGCTCACCCCTACAAAACCTTTCGGATGCGTCCATTGCGCATCGAAACGCACCAGATGTTGTGAACGGTACTTAAGGATGTGTCCGGTTGTATCATAACTTGATCCAAGATAAGTTGTTGTGAGTCCGTCACCATAATTGTAATCTGGCGTTAGGCTTATCGGATTGGTGAATGTATACCCAGTTAAAATATCTAATGAATGCTGGTCATTGGAACCCCATTTGGCTTGTCCCATAAGCGAAACTTCCATGCCTCTCACCTGACTTTCACCTGTGTTAAGACTCCCAAATCCAAGACCATCTAACTGGTCTTGCGGGTTCTCCCCAATCGGCGCCCAACGTTGGAATGTGAATTCAATGAAATCGGTATATCTCTGCTGGAAAACGGCGACATCTAAATATCCTAAAAACCCACCCAACTTAATGCCTTGCTTCACGGCGAGCTCTATACTTGTAGAAGACTCAGGTTTAAGATTTTGATTGGGATAAATCTGTAAAATACCCAATCCAGTTCGGATGTATTTCTCAGCGATTGTTGGGAATCTAAATCCTTGACCAAAGCTACTCCGGATGTAAGTTTCTTCTGCAACCTGATAGTTCCCCCCTGCCCTAAATACGGGCTTGCCTTCAGAATCGTCGTTGATCGAAAAATGTTCGTATCTCATTCCGGCAGATAAATTGATTTGCTCGCCTATGGGTTGGTCCAGTTGAAGATAACCAGCGATATTTCTTGCGGTGTTGATTCCATCTTCACTTCCCCCAGTGTAAAGTTGTGCTTCGCCTTTTGTATACTGATGTACGATGCCACCTGTAAGGGCCATTTTTTCCATCCCCCAAGCCCCTAGTTTTTGGGATTGTAGCTCGGAATAGAAAACATCGCTGTTGTTTCCTTTGCCATTGCTGTTGTCGTTGACAAGATGCTGCCATCGATTGCGAAAACTTGTTCTCACCCCAGAAGGGCTTAAGTATTCGACAAAGGGATCTACGGTCCCTATGAGCTGCTTCGTTCTTGTAGCCGCTCCAGCATAGCTGCTGTAAAGTCCAGTTGCTGAATTTTCCCAAATCAACGTATTTAATGATTCGCCCTTCTGCCAATTTGTATTCACTCCGTATGTAAGTCCTGGAATTGAACTGTCACGCCTGCGTAAATTAACATTAAATCTCGCCTGTGAGTTCGCCCCAAATCGATCGACTGAAAAAGGATTGTATCCCGTCGTATTTGTGTCAATAGGAACGTCTAATGAGTCAAGCGCAATAGTAGGCCCCTTGTATCCATCGTCTCCCAGGATATTCCCTCCAATCACAATGTCCCATCCGCCCAATTGTCTGCTGTGGAGAAAGCGGACGTTTGTCTGTTGTAGTGGCTTATTCCAATACACAGATGATGTCGATCTCGGATCAGAGAAGACACCATGCTGAACAGACACTCGCGTCAATGGCCTTGCGTCTGGGAATCGTGTTCTTATATTAATCACTCCGCTTAAAGCAGCACTTCCGTATAAGACAGAGCTTGCACCTTTAATCACCTCAATTTGCTCTAGGTTTTCCAGGGGCAGGAAACTCCATGAAGGGCGCCCAGCATCTCCACTCAAAACAGGCAAATCGTCCACCATAACCATGACGCGTGACCCCGCTCCATAACTGAACCCACTTCCGGATCGAATCTGTGGCTCACCGTCTACCATGCTTACCCCAGGGACTTGTTCCAGCGCCGACTCCAACGAAGTGGTTGCTTTACTTTCTACGAGCGCTGGCTGTAAAATCTCAATAGAAACAGTCACTTCGGACACGCTTTGTTCGAAACGACCCGCCGAAACAACCGCCATATCTAGAGCGCGCGCTTCAGTCTCTAAAACCACATCCCAAACCACATTCTGACCTTCATTTAGCGAGAAACTTTTGGTTTGAGTGGCCATCCCTATAAAAGAACACGAGAGGGTATGTGTGCCTGGTGACAGTGTGAGAATGTATTTCCCATCAAACCCACTGGCTACGGCATTCGTCCCACTGGTGATATACGATCCCGGGACCGTCTCTCCAGCGGTGTTGGAGATAAGCCCAGAAACTGTTTGGGCCTGAACCCCTATTGCTGTTGACATGAAAGCCAAACAAATGATGAAAACGATCTTTTGCATTTGTCGAAGTAAATACATTCAAGGGGAAATCTCACAAACGTTGATAAATTCTTATACCACGCTTATCAATTCTCACAGCAAAAAGACGTTTAAATCTCAGAGATTTGCCCCATGAAACCTCACGTACATTTTCTATTGGCATTAACATTGGTTGAGAATTTGGGCCCGAAAGGACTGACTAATTTGTTAAAAATTCACGGCTCTCCAAAAACTGCATTTGAATCAATACCTCGAGGCATGAGGCGTGCATTGTTCCTGAGGGCGGAAGAGATAAACCAACAAGTAACCACATTGGGAGCGAGAGTTGTTTCATGCCACTGCAAGGAATATCCATTCAATCTCCGCAATATTTGTGATGCGCCAGTCGTGATTTACGTGAAAGGAACAATTCCCCAAGAAATTGACAAAGCCATCGCGGTGGTGGGCACCCGAAAATGTAGCGAAGAAGGAAAGAGATTTGCAGAAATGGCCGTCGATCAAATGGCCCAGAACGGTTTCCCATTGGTAAGCGGGATGGCCCTTGGGATTGATACAGCCGCTCACAAAGCTGCTGTATTCTATGGGTTAAAATCAGTTGCAGTCTTTGCGCACGGTCTAGATCGTATTCATCCAAAAAGCAATGTCCGTTTGGCACATGAAATCCTTGACAAGGGTGGCGCATGGATTTCCGAACACCCTCCGGGAACGAATGTTTTGAAATGGATGTTTGCCGCAAGAAACAGGATTTTAGTGGGTCTTTGTGTTGGGACAGTTTTGGCAGAAAGCCCAGAATCTGGGGGGTCTATGATTTCTCTTAAACTCGCCCTCGACTATGGAAGGGCAACGTATGCTTTTCAACCGCCCAATGCATACATGAAACGCTGGGATGGAAACAGAAGAGTCATCGCAGACAACAAAGGATTTGCCATTAAAACAATGGCTCAATGGATGAGAAAACTACATCAAGAAGTACCCGCAATGAAAAGGACCACACATGAAATGAATGACGTAAAAAAGGCAGCGAAAGCGAACATGGATGCTGCGCTAGAATTCATCCCAGATCCATGTAAATCGGTTTACAAAGAAGTGAGCGTGAATACGATTTCTGCGTTTGAATTAAGTAAAAAACTTAAAACAAACATTAAAATCATTCGGACCCGACTTTTTATTCTGGAGACTCTTCAGAGGGTTGAACGTCTTCCGGGAGATTGCTATTCTCGGCTTTAGCCTCAAAAAGAAGGTGCTGTCCTTTATTTACTTCAACAGGTTCGATGCCTGTTCCTTTTTGAATTAATGAGACAGTCATAATAATACACGTCACAAGAATGACAACAAGTAGAATGCCACCATTGAACGATGTGTCGACAAGTTCAGGGTAGTTTGAGCCAATTTGGAAAAACAGAAGAATGGTGATGAGTCCTCGTGGAGCGATATATAACAACGAAACTGGATCTTCAGGTCTGAATAATCGCAGGAATACAAATCGTGTCACATAAAGGATGACCGAGATCGTTAAACCGTAGAATAAAACTTCAATATCTGTTAGAGAGGCAAGCACGACTGTTGCACCGAACAGGACGAAGAAAAAAGTACGTATTACAAATGCACTTTCCAGCGTGAGTAAGTGAAAATCGTGACGTAGACCAGCCATTTTTTCATCGTCAAGGAGGCCTCCAAGCCAACTCTTCCCTTCTTTATTCTTGAAAATCTTGGCGAAGAAAATCTTGTGATTGTTGAGCATTAATCCAAAAATTAGAATAAGGATTAATGGACTTAAGTGCAACATCTTTTGGATGGAATAGATTAAAATGAGCACTGCAATAGATAGGAATAGTTTGACAGAACTCGTGATCTTTTGGAGCACGTAAACCAAAAGATAACTCACAGCAATAGAAATTATCAGAGATGCCCCAAGGTTGACCCCGATTGATTTAAGAACCTCACCTGGACCCACGGCTTCTTGATTTCCTAAAACCAGATAAAAAGCCATAATCCCCCAGATATCGGAGAAGGTGCTTTCGTAGACCATGAACTCTTTTTTCTCCAACGAAAGCCCCCCTACAGATGGGATAATAATCGCGCTGCTCATGATGGACAGTGGGATCGCATAAACGACAGCGGTGAACCACTCTAAGCCAAGTGAGTAAAACAACAAGGCGGCAATCCCGAGGGTGCTTGCGCCCAACGAAAAAAGAGCCAGAGAGGCGCTCTTCAGGATAAGCGGTAGTTTTTTCTTAGACAATTCTAGATCGAGAGCCGCTTCAAGTAGAATGAAAATAAGCCCTACAGTGCCAAGTAATTCCAGTGCCAGAGATTCATATGGAATCTCCTCCATCCCCAAAGCAGACAATCCCTGTCGGATCAGCACCCCCATGGCTATAAGCACTAAAACAGACGGGATGTTTGTTCTTTTTGCGAGAAGATTCGCAAAATAAGAAAGGATAATAATAATGCTTCCGCCGATAACCAACGAAAACGCGCCTATATCATCTAGTGAGAAAAGTTCCAGTACAGAGTTGAGCATAGGTCCAAGATATAACTTTCTCTATTAAAAGTTATGCGTGGTTAATTAAAACCACCTGTGAAAAGCCTCCAGAAATCATTGCCCAATGCAAAGACCATAAGCCCAAGCAACAGCGTGATTCCGATCACTTGTGCAACCTCCATGACTTTCTCAGGAGCAGGTTTCCTTGCCACCATTTCATACAGCAGGAATACAACATGCCCTCCATCGAGTGCAGGAATAGGAAGTAGATTCATGAAGGCTAAGATGAGCGATAAAAAAGCAGTGTTCCGCCAGAATACCAGCCAGTTCCATTCACCATCGAAGATGCTTCCAAATGTGATCAGTGAGCCGACTTGTGAAGCGCCAGATTTGGATGCGAGAAAGCGCAGAGAAAGTGCATAATCCTGAAGTGTTGAACCGGCAAGGAAGAATCCACTGACAAACGCTTCACCTAACGTATAGGTTATTTCTTCTTGCACAAAACGATCTGTAAATGTAGCGGGTGATGCAAATACGAATCCGATGTGACCAGCTGTGTCAGTCATTGCAGGTAATGTCAGATTTACCCCTTCACGGTCGACATATAACAGAATCGGTGAATTGGGTCTGCTCTCTAATGCGTTGACGGTCAACAATTGACTTCCCGTCTTGACTTCATCTACAGCCATGATCATGTCGCCAGACAACAGACCTGCCGAAGCTGCCCGTGAATTGGGGATGATACTGTCCACCAATGATGGAATTTGAAGAGAAAACGGCCGGCGGATGCCTTGGTCGACTAGGATTTGACCTAACTCTGTGTCAAAAGAAAGGTCTACTTCATTTCCATTACGCATAACCGTTGCCTCAGTAACCGATTCAAAAAATGGAGTACGTCGAAGATCTTGGAACGTTTCTAACGCAATACCATTGAATGAAATGACATTGTCCCCGTTCTGAAATCCGTAAGTTTCAAGTCTGGAGTCTACGTTAACAGCGTACTTATTGGGGAGCACAGTCTCGCCCCAAACAAGCAATACCATACTGTAAATCACGAACCCAACGATTAAATTCATAATGATTCCACCAAGCATGATGATCAGTCTTTGCCAAGCTGGCTTAGAACGGAACTCCCATGGTTTAGGTGGAAGTTTCATCTGCTCTTTGTCCATGCTCTCGTCGATCATCCCACTTATCTTTACGTAGCCTCCCAGAGGAAGCCAACCGATACCCCACTCGGTTTCTCCTATTTGCTTTTTAAAAAGCGAGAATCCAGGATTCATAAACAAGTAAAACTTTTCTACGCGAGTCTTGAAATAACGTGCTGCGAGATAGTGACCTAGCTCGTGTAGAACGACCAGGAGGGAGAGGCTTAGTAGGAGTTGTAGTCCTTTAATCAGTGCAATCATGGCGGCAAAGATAGCTTTCCACGTTTCGATGCTGACAAAGGATGTGAATTTGTGAAATAATCACCTCAGTTGTGTGCATATTGCAGATCTATGAGCGAGCAATCAAAACCCAGAAAAACACTTTGGAAAGTGTTGTTGTTTTTAGGAGGATTAAGCCCTCTTATAGGCATAGGGGCACTTGTAATAGTTGCCCTAACGGGTGACCTTCCAAATACGGAAACCCTCGCAAATCCCAGGACTTTCCTGGCAACGAAAATCTACACAATGGACGGGAAAGTCCTTGGAAGTTATTATAAAGAAAATCGATCTGAGGCCAGGTATGAAGATTTGCCAAGCCATCTTAAAGAAGCACTTATTTCTACAGAAGATGTGAGATACTTTAATCATGCTGGGGTGGATTTCTATGGATTAGGGCGTGCAATCGCTTTTTTAGGAAAACGTGGAGGAGGATCTACGATCACGCAGCAACTCGCAAAATTACTTTTTACGGAAGAGTACGAGTCAACAACCTTTTTTGAGAGAGCCCTGCTTCAAAAACCCAAAGAGTGGATTATTGCTTCACGACTAGAGCATCACTATACCAAGGGTGAAATCATGACGATGTATTTGAATCGGTATGATTTTTTAAATCAAGCAGTGGGAATTCGAAGTGCAGCGAATATTTATTTTAACAAGGAGGTGGCTGATTTGAAGGTTGAGGAGTGTGCAATGCTTGTGGGAATGTTAAAGAACAGTGCACTTTTCAACCCATTGCGCAGGATGGAAATGGTGACTACTCGTAGGAATGTTGTCCTCAACCAAATGCAGAAATACGGTTATCTCGAAGCGTCCGTCACTGATTCTCTCAAAGCATTGACCGTTACCTTGAGTTATCAGAAAGTAAGTCACGACGAAGGTGCTGCTCCGTATTTTCGGGAGAGATTACGTTCGAAGTTAAAGAGTGTTTTCTCTGAGAAAAACAGAGACGGGAGTTACGTGATCAGTCAAGCTGATGGCTCCCCATATAATATCTATAGAGACGGACTTCAGGTGCACACAACTGTAGATAGCCGTCTCCAGAAATATGCGGAAAATGCCGTTAGCACTCATCTTGGAGACGAATTACAAGCTGCTTTTGAGAAAGACCTTGAAAACAGGGATAAGTCGACCTATCCCTTTTATGACGGCATAGAACCTTCGGCAATGCAGACCATTTTAGGCATTGCTACAAGAGATTCTGACAGATATAAAAAAGCAAATGGGAAGCTCTGCCCTGGATGCAACAGGCCCGCTTTTTATATTAAAGATTACCGTTTTGAAAATGGTGACAAAGGCTTTAAATGTGAGCCAGATAAAAAAGGATGCGGTCATATTTGGATGGGTCTCAGTAAGGAGGCGTTCAATAAATCCATGCATAAACCTCTGAAAATGAAGGTTTTCAGTCACGCGGGTCCAATAGATACCGTACTCACACCTATGGACAGCATTGTTCATCGCAAAAAGACTTTGCACGCGGGGCTGCTTTCAATAGAACCTTCCTCAGGTCAAATTAAAGCTTGGGTAGGTGGCATCGACTTTAGGTTTTTCCAGTACGACAATGTTGATTTAAGTAAACGACAAGTGGGGTCAACCTTTAAACCATTTGTTTACGCGACAGCTTTGAGAATGGGGATGAACTCCTGTGATGAATTGCCAAATCACGTGACATGCATTGATCTTCCGGAGGGATATGACCCCCCGAGATGGTGTCCGGAAAACTCATCTATGAAATATGGTGAAATCGTGACTTTAGAATATGCGCTGGCGAATTCTATGAATACAATAACCGCCAAACTCATCAAGGATTTGGGTACTGACCGAGTCATCAAGTTGGCACATGCCTTGGGGATAAAAAGTGACATTCCCAACGTGCCTTCAATCGCACTTGGCGTTGCGGAGCTCACTTTAAAGGAGATGGTTGCCGCAAACTCTTCCCTCGTAAATGGCGGGGTTTATATTGAACCGACATTCTTAGTCAGGGTAGAGGATAGATATGGCAACACCATTTATGAGCCCAATCAAGAGATGAGACAGGGGTTAGATGAGCTTACATCTTATAAAGTAATAAAAATGATGCAAGGTGTTGTGGACGGGTCATGGAACGAAGAACTGCAGAAACGTATGGGAACAGGCGTTCGATTACGTTACGATTCGGACACAAGAGATTATGATGGAATTAAATTTCCGATGGCAGGAAAAACAGGGACAACTCAAAACAATACGGATGGATGGTTTATGGGTTTAACCCCTGATCTGGTGACCGGGGTTTGGGTTGGCGCACAAGACCCTACGATAAGGTTCTCTTCAACCCGCTATGGACAAGGGGCAAATACAGCGCTCCCCATCTATGGATTCTTTATGAAAGACACTTACGCCGATGAGGGCGTCGCACTTTCAAGGCGAGAATTTACAAGACCAGAATCGCTTGGTTCAGACACTTTGGATTGTAAGGAGCAAGCATCTATAAAAGGACATACCTTCGATTCTGACGGGTTCGACGATTCAGACCTTTTTAACTAATACACGAAAAGAAGCAGAATGGCGATTTCAAAAGAAATAAAGGGTGTAAAAGAAGCTTGTCAAGATGTAAGAAATGGCATGACGTTCATGCTAGGCGGGTTTGGTCTTTGTGGAATTCCAGAAAATTGTATCGAAGAATTGGTCAGATTAGGCGTCAAGGATGTGACATGTATCTCAAACAATGCAGGTGTAGATAATTTCGGCTTGGGCAAACTGTTGAAGAAGTCTCAGATCCGAAAAATGATCTCTTCATATGTAGGCGAGAATGAAGAGTTTGAGCGTCAAATGTTGTCGGGCGAACTCGAAGTAGACCTCATCCCTCAAGGCTCACTCGCAGAACGATGCCGAGCTGGCGGGGCTGGAATCCCAGCTTTTTATACGCCTGCAGGATATGGTACTGAAGTCGCAAAAGGGAAGGAGGTCCGTGAATTTAATGGAAAGCCACATATTTTGGAATCGGCGTTAACTGCAGATTTTGCGTTTGTGAAAGCTTGGAAGGGGGACTCTTCTGGAAATTTAATTTACAAGGCCACTTCAAGAAACTTTAACCCCATGATGGCGATGGCTGGGAAGATAACCGTTGCAGAAGTTGAGGAGCTGGTGCCTTTGGGGTCTCTAGATCCAAATGAAATCCATACACCGGGGATTTTTGTCCAAAGGATTTTCCAGGGAAAGTCTTATGAAAAGAGAATTGAGCAACGGACGGTAAGCCAAAACAAATAAGATGCTTGATAAGAACGGAATTGCAAGAAGGATTGCACAGGAAGTACAAAACGGTCAGTATGTGAACCTGGGGATAGGAATACCGACGCTTGTCGCAAACCACATTCCCGAAGGATTGGATGTAGAATTTCAGTCTGAGAATGGCATACTGGGTATGGGACCGTTTCCCATCGAAGGGACTGAAGACGCAGATCTTATTAATGCAGGCAAGCAAACGATAACAGCTCTTCCCGGTGCGGTGTTTTTTGACAGTGCGACTTCATTTGCAATGATTCGAGGTCAACATGTGCAACTCACCGTTTTAGGGGCGATGGAGGTAAGTGCCAATGGAGATATTGCCAACTGGAAAATCCCAGGAAAAATGGTCAAGGGCATGGGTGGAGCAATGGATCTTGTGGCGAGTGCAGAGAATATCGTTGTGGCGATGATGCACACAAATCGAGCAGGAGAATCGAAACTTCTTTCCAAATGTTCACTTCCTCTTACAGGCGTGGGGTGTGTCAAGCGTGTGGTTACAAATTTGGCCGTTCTGGATATCAAAGATGGCGCCTTTCACCTTGTCGAGCGAGCTCCGGGAGTGACTGTAGAAGAAATCGTGAACGCGACTGACGGCGCGTTAATCTTGCCGGATGTGGTTCCAGAAATGTCTCTCTGATCTGAAGAAATAAATCAGGCGTGCATGACTACGGCTACCGATTCACAGTCCCCATCTATGGGTGGCGAGAATTTGGTCAACTTGATTTCGATCGTGCTTGCAAGGACCAGTTTGTGTTTGAGAGATTCGAGGATCCTCCTGCCCACGTGTTCAATCAATTTTGATGGCGTTTTCATTTCCTCAGCCACGATGCTGTGAACACTGCAATAATCGATCGTATCGACCAATTTGTCAGACTTGCTTCCTAAGCTCATATTCACGCCCAATCGCACATCGACTCGATACTCCCCTCCAATCTTCGTCTCCTCGGCCATACATCCATGGTACGAGTGAAAACGTAGCCCATTTACTTCAATGAATTCTATCTTTTCTGCACTCATGCTGCTTTTATTTTCTCTATTTCGGCCACTCCGTTTGTGAGCCTTTCAAGCGTTTTTTCCAGCCCAAGGTATTCCGCAAAATCAAACATAGAAGGTCCGCCACCAGAAGCTGTTAATGCAAGTCGAAAGGGCAGTAAAACTTGCCCAAAACCCAATTCTTTTTCTTCAAGATGTCTTTTGAAACGCGATTCAATTTCAGTCGCGTTAAAGGGGGATACTGTTTCAAGCATTTCCCTGAGGTCAGACATGTATGATGCGGTTTCTGGCTTCCACTTTTTGCGAACCATTTTCGTGTCGAAATCTTGCAGAGAAGGCGCTTTGAAAATCCACTGAGCCTCGAAAACATCCTTCAAGAAGGAAATGCGATCAAGCATCATCTTCAGGATCTCTTCAGCCTCTTTTGTATTAAGCGGGATGTCTCTGTCCAATGCAAGCTTCACAAATGGTTCAGCAAGTTCGGCGGGAGACTCTTGTCGTAGATACTGCTCGTTATACCATCTCGCTTTATCTGGACTGAAACGCGCTCCCGATTTCACGACTCTTTCTAGAGAGAATATTTTTGCGGCGTCTTCGATTGAAAACATTTCACGCGCGTCTCCAGGATTCCATCCAAGCATTAGAATCATGTTTAGGAATGCCCTCGGATCGTATCCTTGTTCGCGATAACCACTGGATATATTCCCGTTTTTCGGATCTTTCCACTCGATCGGAAATACCGGAAACCCTCCAGCATCACCATCTCGTTTGCTGAGTTTCCCATTCCCCTCAGGCTTTAAGATGAGTGGAAGATGCGCAAATTTGGGAACCTCCCACCCGAACGCTTTGTAAAGCATCACGTGAAGCGGTGCACTGGGGAGCCATTCTTCTCCACGAATCACATGGCTGATGTCCATCTTGTGATCGTCGACAATGTTTGCCAAATGATACGTGGGCAGTCCATCAGATTTCACAAGGACTTTGTCATCCACAACCTGACTCGAAATACATATTTCACCTCTTATTTCATCCCTAAAGACGATATCTTCAGCGACGTCTGGCGTCTTAAACCGAACGATATATGGCGTTTCGGACTCTATAAGTCTCTCCACCTCTTCGTTATTCAAAGACAAACTGTTTCTACAGTTCATTCGTGTTAAAGCGTCGTATTGAAAGACATTCTTTTCAGACTCCGCTTTTTTTCTCAGCGCATCAAGTTCGTCTGGAGTATCGAACGCCATGTATGCATACCCAGAGACGAGAAGAAGCTTTACGGCTTCACTGTAGAAGTCATTTCGTTCACTTTGACGGTAAGGTCCGAACTCCCCGCCAGCGACAACACCTTCGTCAATGTCAAGCCCACACCACTTTAATGCCTCGCGGACGTAATCTTCCGCTCCTTCGACATAACGGGTTTGGTCTGTATCCTCTATTCTTAGAATAAACACCCCCCCATGTGCGCGAGCAAACAGATAATTGTATAGCGCAGTCCTCACACCTCCCATGTGAAGCGGTCCAGTAGGACTCGGCGCAAATCTTACACGTACTTTTTTTGTGTTCATAGCGGGATATTAATACCAGATTGCGAAGGTAATTCTCTTTTTTCGAAACAACCATCAACTATAGACCTTCATATACAAACCCCCTTAAAATGGCATGATAAAAGGATTGAAGTTTGTGACAGTTAAAACAAAATACAATGAATGCATTACGTAACAAAGTCCAATTAATTGGCAGGCTAGGGCAAGACCCTAAGACCATCAACTTCGATGATGGGAAATCAAAAGTTAACTTTTCGATAGCGACAAATGAATCATATCGCAACGGCGAAGGCGATAAAATAGAGAAAACCCAATGGCACGATGTTGTGGCGTGGGGGTCTCTTGGGGAGATTATGAGTCAATATTTAAAAAAGGGAGCTGAGATAGCCATAGAAGGCCGACTCATGTATCGAACTTATGACGATAGTGAGGGGAAAACACGGTATATCACCGAAGTGGTGGCCAGTGATCTTCTCATGTTGGATAAGAAACCCGAAGAAGCATGATCGGACAGGAGGGCTTATGCAGGTGGGCCCTCCTTTTTTCTACAACTTATATCTGTGTTAATTCGTTGGTTGTCGGTCTTCCTCCGTGTACCTTTATGGGCGATTATACGAATGAACATGAGTAACACAGGAATTCTAAAAAGTTCTCTTTCAAGGAAGTACGCAATGGCTCTTACGGGCCTCTTCCTCTGTCTTTTTTTAGTTGGACACCTTTTAGGCAACTTACAGTTGTTCGTCGGAGGTGAAGAAGGTCGAGAAGCCTTCAACAACTACGCACAATTTATGACTACGAATCCACTTGTTAAGGTGCTATCGTATCTCACATATGCGGGCATTATTTTTCATATTGTTGACGGTTTCGTACTTACGATTAAGAACCGCAAGGCCCGTCCAGTTAAATACGTGGTGGAAAAGGGGAATTTAAATTCAAGTTGGGCAAGTAGGAATATGGCGGTTTTAGGGACTATTCTTTTGGTCTTTCTTGTTTCGCACATGCAAAGCTTTTGGTATGTCATGCATTTCGGAGATATTGAAATCATCAACGGAGTAAAGGATCTTCACTCGGTAACATTGGATTTCTTTAATCCAGCGATTAACAACCTCGCAGGTGTGATGACAGGGCTGTATGTTTTTGCAATGCTTTCTATGGCGTTCCATTTAAATCATGGTTTTCAAAGTGCATTCCAGTCCATGGGAATCAACCATCCGACTTACACCCCTGTGATCAATTTTGTAGGGAAAGCGTTCAGCATACTCATCCCTGCTGGTTTTGCCTCTCTTCCTATTTACCTCTTTATTATCCAGTCGTAAACAATGTTAGATTCTAGAATTCCAGAAGGACCGCTTGCAGAAAAGTGGAACACGCATAAGGATAACATCCGTCTTGTCAACCCTGCAAACAAGAGAGACATAGATATTATCGTTGTAGGTACAGGTCTGGCAGGCTCTTCAGCGGCAGCTTCTCTTGCTGAAATGGGGTACAACGTCAAGTCACTGTGTTTCCAAGATTCTCCTCGCCGTGCGCACTCTATTGCTGCCCAAGGCGGTATTAATGCTTCAAAAAACTACCAAAACGATGGAGATTCAGTTCACCGTTTGTTTTACGATACAGTAAAAGGGGGTGACTATCGATCTAGAGAAGCCAATGTGCATAGACTCGCTGAAGTGAGCGGCAGCATTATCGACCAGTGTGTTGCCCAAGGCGTTCCGTTTGCCCGTGAATATGGCGGATTACTTGACAATAGATCATTTGGTGGCGTTCAAGTTTCGCGTACGTTTTATGCAAAAGGCCAAACCGGTCAGCAACTTTTACTGGGCGCATATTCAGCCCTCTCTAGACAGATTTCCAAAGGAAAAGTAGAAATGCTTAACCGACATGAGATGATGGATGTTGTCAAGGTTGATGGAAAAGCCAGAGGGATTATCGCAAGAAACCTTGTGACAGGGGAGATTGAAAGGCACAGCGCTCACGCCGTGGTCCTCTGTTCAGGAGGCTATGGAAACGCGTTTTATCTGAGTACGAACGCGATGGGATCAAACGTTTCGGCAGCTTGGAGAGCCCATAAGCAGGGGTCATTTTTTGCAAACCCATGCTTTACTCAAATACACCCAACCTGTATTCCTGTGAGTGGACATTATCAGTCAAAACTCACTTTGATGTCTGAATCACTCAGGAACGACGGAAGGATTTGGGTTCCCAAATCCAAAGATGATGTTGAAGCGATACTCAACGGATCAAAGCTTCCAAGAGACCTGAAAGAAGAAGAAAGAGACTACTACCTCGAGCGGAGATATCCTGCTTTTGGAAACCTGGTCCCTAGAGATGTTGCCTCAAGAGCGGCAAAAGAGAGATGTGATGCTGGATTTGGAGTCAATAAAACAGGACATGCCGTTTACCTTGATTTTGCCAGTGCATTTGTACGTTATGGAAAAACAGAAGCACTTACAAAAGGCATAAGCAATCCTTCAGACGAAACGATTGTCGAGCTGGGACGCGAAGTGATCAAGTCAAAGTATGGGAATCTCTTTGATATGTACAAGCAGATTACGGATGACAATCCATACGAGACACCCATGATGATTTACCCTGCGGTTCATTATACCATGGGCGGGCTTTGGGTCGATTATAATTTAATGACAACTGTGCCTGGGCTTTTCGCCGCAGGAGAAGCAAACTTTTCAGATCACGGGGCAAACCGTCTTGGAGCTTCGGCCTTGATGCAAGGGCTTGCAGATGGGTACTTCGTACTGCCATACACCATTGGAGACTATTTGGCGGATGACATTAGAACCGGCAAGATCTCTACTGCGACAGTGGAGTTTGATGCAGCAGAAAAGAAAGTGAAAGACGAAATAAAAGCCCTTATTTCAAATAACGGAGACACGCCAGTGGATGATTTTCACCGCAGGTTAGGACTGATTATGTGGGAAAAATGTGGCATGTCCCGTAACGAGAAAGACCTGAAGGAGGCGATTGCGGAGATTCAAGAATTAAGAAAGGAGTTCCATTCAAACGTTCTCGTTCCTGGATCGGAGAATGAATTTAATCCTGAGCTTGAAAAAGCAACACGACTCGCAGACTTCCTCGAGTTGGGAGAGGCAATGTGTCTCGATGCGCTAGCACGTGCCGAGAGTTGCGGAGGTCACTTCCGAGAAGAATCCCAAACTCCTGACGGGGAAGCACTTCGCGATGACGAGAACTACACGTTCGTTTCCGCTTGGGAATATACAGGAACCCCTTCTGAAGCCAAGCTTCATAAGGAAGATTTGGTATACGATAACATTGAGCTCAAACAGCGTAGCTACAAGTAAATCATTATGAATATTACTCTAAAAGTTTGGCGTCAGAAAGGTCCTAATCAAGTTGGGGCGATGGAAACGCACAAGATGACCGAGGTGTCAGGAGACATGTCATTTCTCGAAATGATGGATGTTCTGAATGGCAACTTAATCCGTGAGGGAAAGAAGCCTTTCGCTTTTGACCACGACTGTCGGGAAGGAATCTGCGGATCGTGTTCAATGTTTATCAATGGAGAAGCGCACGGACCAGGAAGAAACGTAACGACCTGCCAGCTTCATATGCGCTCTTTTAAAGATGGCGAAACGATCCATGTTGAGCCTTGGCGATCAGCGGCATTCCCAGTCATAAAAGATCTTTCAGTGGATCGAAGTGCATTTGACAGGATTATTCAATCAGGAGGGTATGTTTCTGTGAACACGTCAGGGGCGACCATAGATGCAAATGCCATTCCCATTCCCAAGCATGATGCTGACGAAGCGTTTGACTCGGCGACCTGTATCGGTTGTGGGGCCTGTGTAGCGACTTGTAAGAATTCATCTGCAATGCTTTTTGTGGCAGCGAAGGTGAGCCAGTTGTCTCTTCTTCCGCAGGGGAAGCCTGAAAGTAAGGAGCGCGTGATCCGTATGGTAGACCAAATGGACCTAGAGGGATTCGGCAATTGTACAAATACTGGAGCGTGTGAAGTCGAGTGCCCGAAAGGCATAAGTATTACCAATATTGCGCGTATGAATAGAGAGTTTCTCTCCTCAAACTTGACGTCAAAGTAGAAGATTGATTTTCATAACAATTGTTACTTATGCAGGGATTGGGGCGTTCGTGACTTATACTTGTAGTATGAAGAATTTACTATTTGTGGTTTTCGCCCTGTTTTTGGGGACCAACATCTCTGCTCAAAAAAAAGCAGATGTTACTTTTGAAGTAGGAGGAGTATGCGGGATGTGTGAAGAACGCATTGAACTTGCATATGATGTTAAAGGCATCGTGATTGCTGATTATGATCTTGAATCACATACGCTCCACGTCGTTTATAAAACAAAACATTTTCCTGACATCCTTGATGTTCACCGTCTTTCAACGGGGGTAGGTCACGATACAGATTTGATGAAAGCTTCCGATGAAGTCTATGCAAAAATTCATGGGTGCTGTAAGTACAGGGACAAATCAGAAACATACAAATGTTCTGAAGATCAATAACGTTAGTCGAGATTTTGTATAGGATTAGACCCTTTGGAGATTAACATGAAGCTTTTAAAACACCTATACCTACTCGTATTTATTGTCAGCTGGCTTGCGATGCCAAATCTCAACGCACAGAAGCAAGTCAAAGGCAAAGTTCTTGCACCGGAATCTCATATCGGGCATGACCACGCAGCAGGCGCACACGAAGGCGAGGCCGTATATGACATTCTTCCAGGGGCAACAGTGGTTTGGAAAGGAACCACGGTGGGTACAATGACTGACCTTTTTGGTTTTTTTAAACTGCCCGCCCTCAATCTCGGGGACACACTGCAGGTAAGTATGATCGGGTATGAGACGGTGGGCCTCGTGTATACAGGCTGGGATTATTTGGACATCCCGCTTGAGCCTGGAATTTTCTTAAATGAGGCACAAGTAGAAGCCAGAAGGTCTACGACTTCTATTTCTCTTCTCGACCCATTAAATATCCAGCAGCTTAACAGGAAAGAACTTGCAAAAGCAGCGTGTTGCAACTTAAGTGAAGCATTCGAAACAAACGCTTCTGTTGATGCCTCTTTTACAGACGCCGTTACCGGGACGCGACAGATCCGCATGTTGGGTCTGGATGGAAAATACACCCAGCTTCTTGTAGACAACCTTCCAGGACCACGTGGGTTAAATGTGGTACAAGGTTTGTCTTTTATTCCTGGGCCTTGGATAGATAACATTTCTATTTCAAAAGGAACGGGGTCGGTCATCAATGGCTATGAAAGCATCACAGGCCAAATCAATGTCGCGATGCGAAACCCAGAAAACGCAGAGCCTCTTCACATTAACCTTTATGTAAGTGGTGACGGAAGACTGGAATGGAATCATGTGAGTCGCCATCAAGTAAACAGGCGTTGGAGCACAGCTCTTTTGTCCCACGCCGAGCTAGGCACTGCGATCAATGATCGCAATAACGACACTTTTCTCGACACACCTCTCAAACGCGATCTCGTCTTAAGGAATGAGTGGAAGTTTCGTGGAGACAGAGGCATTCGAGGTGAGTATGCCTTTTCTTCTGTCATGATGAACAGGCTCGCAGGTCAAGCCTCGGTATTCTCGGATTCGAATTCACCATTCGAACTTTTACAACCCTCTTTAGAAGATACAGATTCTTTATCACCTTGGACTGCAGCGACAAAGATTTCTAGATTAGAAGCTTCGGCAAAAACGGGATTTGTATTCCCGGCAAAGTCTTGGCAATCGATAGGAACTCAATTTTTTGCATCGACGCATACGCAAGAACATAAGTTTGGCAACAGGAGCTATGAGGGCACTGAAGATTATTTTAGAGGCAACGTCCTCTTTTCTGGCATCATTAACAATACGGATCACAAATTTACCACCGGCGTTAGTTTTGTGTATGACGATTTTAATGAGATCGGCACATGGGGTGCGGAATTCGACGCGTGGGACAGTGAAAATGACACGATTTCTCGTACAGAAATTGTGCCAGGGGCCTTCTTTGAATACACCTGGACCGCAGGAGAGCGCTTGGTGGTTGTTGCCGGACTAAGAGGAGACCACCACAACCTTTATGGGAATTTTGCCTCACCACGTTTGCATGTTCGTTATTCACTTGCTGAGGAGACATCTATCAAACTCGTCGCGGGCCGTGGGTTCCGAACGGCAAATGTGTTTATGGAACAACTGGGATCTTGGGCAAGCAACAGACGTTGGGATATTCAAGAAGATTTGGCCCCAGAAGTAGCTACGAACTTGGGGTTGAACCTGGTGTCTAAATTCCGTCTAAATTCGAGAGATGCTTCCCTTTCTTTGGATGGATACTTCACCAATTTTGACAACAGAATCATTGTAGATCTATACAATTCTCCCCACGAAGTAAGCATCTACAATCTAAACAACGTCGGGGGATACCTGTCTCGCTCAAGCTCAACGACGGTTCAATTGGAGTTCGATTGGTCTTTTCACAGGCGATTAGATATCAGGGCTGCATATAGATGGGTGGATGCGGTCACAGGCTATGCCTCAGGTGATTTTGATGCAGGGAATGGTTTTGAAATGCAGCAAGACCCCTACGTTTCTAAGCACAGAGCGTTTACCCAATGGAGTTATGCGAGCAAAGCGTCAAAAGAAGGCTACCAGACCAGAATTGATGCCACCGTACAATGGGTGGGGCCTCAAGCGCTTCCAGTTCCAGGAGGCATGGCGTCAATGCATCCAAGTGTCTCACCTTCATTCACCCAGGTCAACCTTCAATTCACTCAAATGTACCCTGGAAACCTAGAGTTTTATATCGGGGTAGAAAATCTGACAAACGTGAAGCAGATGTCACCCATTGCCGGCACGAATGATGGAGGGCTAGACCTTGAGAATTTTGACGCCAGCCTTGTTTACGGACCTATTCTGGGCCGAATGACTTATGCTGGATTAAGATGGACGCTGGGGAGTTAAATAGAAGGGCAGAAGCTATCCGTGCATGGTTTCTACAATCCCGTATCGTTTGATGACTTCTCCTTCGAAATCAAGAAATTTCTGCCAGCGCGCATCGACATCGATGTCGCCTCCATATTTTCTGGCAAACTTCAGGAAGGTTGTGTAGTGGTGAGCCTCAGAGATCATTAATTCTCTGTAAAATTTAACGAGATCGGGGTCGGTAAGTTTCTCTGCCAACAGTCGGAAACGTTCGCAACTTCGGGCTTCAATCATCGCAGAAAAAAGCATCCTGCTTACGAGTTGATTTTCTTTTGACCCGCCCTCACTCAACATGTACTTATATAACTCTCCCACGTAATTGTCCTTGCACTCATACTGAAGCTTCACGCCCCTGTCTTTCATTTTCTCAAGTACCATATCGAAATGCTCGAGCTCTTCAATTGCAATCTTCGTGAGCGCTTCTACCAAGTCCGTGTGCATCGGGAACTTGGTGATGACACTTATGGCATTAGAAGCGGCTTTCTGCTCGCACCAGGCGTGATCATTTAGAATGGAGTTGATGTTGCTTTCGCAAAGCTTGGCCCATTTCTCATCCGTCGCGAGTCTTAACCCCAGAAGAACCTTCTTTGCCTTCTCGTACTTTTCAATTTCTGACATCTGAATGATTGGCTATAGTTCGACCCGTATCAAAGACCCCGTGGAAAGCAAATGTCCATCACTCGCCTTCAAACAGAGCTCTCCACACTCAGTGGAAGCATTTGGCAACACCCTGCGCCAAAGTGTCTCCAGTGTAGAGGGAGGGAGTCCAGAGTAGGTATTCATCACGATAAACCCGTCGGGCTCGACCACTTGGGACACGAGTTCAACGATTTCTACCAAACTGTGCTCAAGTTTCCATTTTTCGTTTTTCGGACCGAGTCCCCATGTCGGAGGATCGAGAACCACTCCGGAATATTTGTTCCCCCTTTTTACTTCACGGCGAAGAAACTTCAGCGCATCCTCTACCACCCATCGGATTCCTGTCAAACCACTCAGCTCCATATTTACGCGTGTCCAATCGATGACCTGCCTGATTGCATCGACATGCGTGACGTCTGCACCGGCGCTTTTTGCCGCAAGACTGGCCCCTCCGGTATATGCAAAGAGATTGAGGAGTTTATCTCCCTCTTTGATTTTGCCTGCGATGTACTCCCAATTGCAAGATTGTTCGGGAAAGATGCCGATGTGCTTAAATCGCGTCGTTTCAAGGTTAAACTTAAGCCGAAGTGAAGGATGTTCTTCGGATTTGTATTCTAAGTTCCAGCTGTTTGGAACCTTTCCGTTTTGCTTCCAATACCCCGCAGCTTTACTCGTGGATTCAAAGCTAGAATGGGCTTTATCCCATTCTTTGAAGGATTTCTTTCTATCCCAAACAGCACTCGCTTCGGGCCTGTCGAGGACGACTCCACCGAACTTCTCTAGTTTGGCTCCCTCACCAGAATCGAGCAACTCATAATCCTTCCAAGTGTCGGCTACAAACCTTTTTATTTTGTGTGATCCCATATGATGCAAAGGTCGTGAATCGAATGGTTAACTCGCACTTAACATTCTAATAATGACGTAGTCATGCTCAATTGAAAATTTCGCCTCATCTTTGTCCTACATATGGGAAGGAAAAATAGAGGAAGCTGGCCTAAAGGGAATAAATCAGATAGGGGTAGCAAAGGCCAAAGAGGTCAACATGGCGTTTCGAGTTCGAATTCGCCAAAAGATTTACGTAGAACGATTTTGGATGTCTTTCGTAAGAGTCCGTCCAAACAACTCAATCACAAGCAGGTATCTTCTGCTTTGGGGATACTCAATCACGATGTCAGAAATCTCATCACGGAGCTACTTGCTGATTTGGCGACAAAAAAAAAGCTTGAAGATGTAGGGCGTGGAAAGTATATGCTCGCAGAACAAGAAGTTCAAGCCAGCTCAGGAGTCATTCAAATCACACGCTTCGGACGAGGGTTTGTCAAGCAAGAAGATGGCTCGGAGATAAAATTATCAAAGGGCGATACAGGAAGCTCGTTTTGGGGGGACACCGTCGAAGTCGAGTGGTCGAAAAACCGCCGCAGACCGACGCCCTATGTTTCGAAGGTGATTCAACGTCTGCGCAAGGTATATGTGGTGACCATCGAACAAGTGAAAGATTATGCTTTCGGGCACCCCTCAGACACGAAACTCCACACAAACTTCTTTATCCCAGGCCGTTCACTGAATGGTGCCGTTCAGGGAGACAAGGTTCTCATTGAACTCGCCTCGTGGGATTCTCAGGACGATGCGCCTCTGGGACGCGTCGTGAAAGTACTGGGCAAAGAGGGCGACAACGATGTGGAGATGCATGCGATCTTGGCGGAGTATGGATTGCCGCTTGAGTTCCCTCCTGAAGTTGAAGAAGAAGCAAAACAGTTTACGCCTAGCGCAGAAAGCAACGTAGGGCTTGATAAAAAGGAAATCGCCAAACGCAGAGATATGCGTGATGTCCTGACGATGACGATTGACCCTGTGGATGCCAAGGACTTTGATGATGCTTTGAGCTTGAAGAAGTTGAAAAACGGAAACATCGAAGTAGGCATACACATCGCTGACGTTTCGTATTACGTCAAGCCAGGAAGTGCCATCGATGAGGAAGCAATCAGTCGTGCAACCTCAGTATATCTCGTAGACAGAACGATTCCAATGCTTCCAGAAGTTCTTTCAAACGACCTGTGCTCACTTCGCCCGAACGAAGATAAATTTGCGTTCAGTTCGGTCTTTGAGATGGATTCTGAGGCGAACGTCATCAATGAGTGGTTCGGACGTACGGCAATCCATTCAGACAGAAGATTTGCGTACGAAGATGCTCAAGTGCGCCTCGAAACAGGGGAGGGGGATTATGCTGATGAGTTAGGTTTGCTGTTCAAAATGGCGACCAAGCTTCGCAAAAGGCGCTTTGAAAATGGGGGGATAGATTTCAACAGTGAGGAAGTGAGATTCGAGCTTGACGAAACGGGAAAACCGCTTCGTGTCGTGATTAAAAAGATGCGGGAAGCGAATAAACTCATCGAAGACTTCATGCTTTTGGCGAATATTCGTGTCGCCCGTTTTCTTGCAAAAGTCCACCCAGAAAAGAATACGCCTACGCGCACAAGTATTTATCGCATCCACGACAATCCAGATCCTGAGAAGCTACAATCTTTAAGGTTGTTTGTCAGGAGGTTTGGCCATGAAATGCCCAAACCCCACCCAGGCAACGCAGAATCGCTGATCCGAGACCTCTTGGTTGCGACTGCTGGAAGCCCGGAAGAGGGGACGGTCAAAACGATGGCCATCAGGTCGATGGCCAAAGCGGAATATTCTACGGACAACATCGGTCACTATGGACTTTCCTTTCCGTACTACACACACTTTACATCGCCCATAAGGCGCTACCCAGACATTATCGTTCATCGCTTACTACAGCATTATTTAGATGGCGGCGTGGATGCTGACAAGGGAGAAATAGATTCAAGATGTCACCACAGTGGCATTATGGAAAAACGTTCTGCCGAAGCGGAACGCGCAAGCATCAAGTACAAGCAAGTCGAATACTTAATGACGAGAATAGGCGAAACCTATAAAGGACTCGTCGCAGGGGCTGTTCCCAGAGGTCTTTTTGTGGAAATCCAAGAAAACAAATGCGAGGGTTTTGTCTCTAAAGATGCGCTGCCTAAAGATCATTGGGTGTACGATGAAGAAAAAATCGGCTTCGAAGGAATGCAATCAGGCCGTACAATTGCATTGGGAGATGAGGTGACTATTAAGGTCGTTTCTGCAGACCTTGCAAAACGTCAGCTCGAGTTTAAGATTCTCGTAAATTAATCAGTACTTTTGCCCCTCGATTTGCGCTTGTAGCTCAGTGGTTAGAGCAGTGGACTCATAATCCATTGGTCGTAGGTTCAAATCCTACCAGGCGCACTGACGAGACGCCGCGGAGATTAACGCTCGGCGGCGTTTTTTTTGGCCCCGTAGTTCAATGGATAGAATAGGACTTTCCTAAAGTTTAGATGCAGGTTCGATTCCTGCCGGGGCTACTAAAGTTATTATATATAATAACTTTTTGAC
>CAWVRV010000030.1:0-26511 GCA_963932755.1 uncultured Flavobacteriales bacterium
TGCGAAGCCTGCTGCAAAGAAAGCTGCGAAGCCTGCTGCAAAGAAAGCTGCGAAGAAGGATTAAAAGAAAGTATTGTACCCACGATGTTGTAATATATCATGACTGGATTGTTTTAATTTTCTTAAAAAAAAAACAAACGCTAGGACGTTTCCCAGCGTTTGCATTTGACTGAACCAAAACCAAATCATGTGCAAGTTTTTACTTGCTGTTAAGTCTGTTTACAATTCGTATGCCAAAGTGTGATCATCAAGGTGTGTTTAAAGCCAACAGAGGTTAATTTCACGCAATAATATATATATCATGTCATCTAACGTCTATATCGTATCAGCAGCAAGAACGCCAATGGGAAGTTTTCTCGGTTCCCTGTCATCTGTTCCAGCAACAAAACTTGGTTCTACTGCCATAAGCGGTGCGCTTGAAATGGCAGGACTTGACCCCAAAGAAATTGAGGAAGTGTATATGGGAAATGTGCTTCAAGCTGGAGTAGGTCAAGCTCCTGCTCGACAAGCTGCTTTGGGAGCAGGTATATTAGATTCAGTTCCTTGTACTACGGTGAATAAGGTTTGTGCGAGTGGGATGAAAGCCATTTCATTAGCTAGGGCAACAATCGCTATGGGCGACGCAGAAATCGCAGTTGCAGGAGGGATGGAAAACATGTCTCAAGTTCCACATTATTTGGATGGAAGAAAAGGAAGTAAGTTTGGTGACATCAAGGTTCGTGACGGTATGGTTCTGGACGGTCTGACAGACGTTTATAACAAAACCCACATGGGCAACTGTGCTGAGATGTGTGCAAAAGAACACAAGATCACGAGAGAAGAACAAGATGCTTTTGCAGTTCAAAGTTATGAGAGAGCTGCCGCAGCTTGGGAAAGTGGTGCTTTTAGTTCTGAAACTGTAGCAGTACAAATCCCACAGCGCAAAGGTGATCCCATTGTTTTTGCTGAAGATGAAGAATACAAGAACGTTAAGATGGATAGGATTTCGTCTTTGCGTCCTGCATTTGACAAGGAAGGAACGATAACAGCAGCAAATGCTTCTACGCTAAACGATGGAGCCAGTGCATTGATTTTGGCTTCCGAAGAGGCTGTGGAGCGTCACGGTCTTAAGCCTATTGCAAAAATACTAGGTATAGCAGATGCTGCTCAAGCCCCTGAATGGTTTACGACTTCACCTTCACTTGCGATCCCGGTCGCATTAGAAAGGGCGGGGTTAAAGTCTGAAGAAATAGATTTGTGGGAATTAAATGAAGCGTTTTCGGTTGTGGGAATCGTTAATAACCGTTTGCTAGGTCTCAACCCTGAGAATGTGAATGTAAACGGAGGAGCTGTTGCATTAGGTCATCCACTGGGTTCGAGCGGAAGCCGAATCGTGGTTACTCTGGCTCACGCGCTTAAGGCGAGAGGTCTTAAATATGGAGCGGCGGGTATTTGTAATGGAGGCGGTGGAGCATCTGCAATTGTCATTGAGGCGGTATGAGCTCAATAGGTGTCGCCTCAGTTTCCATTGTCCCTCTGAGAGCAGAAGCTTCGGATTCATCAGAACAGACAAGTCAAATACTTGCTGGAGAGGGTGTTTCTTTACTTGAGAAGGGTAGAGGTGATTGGGTGAAAATCAAATCATTAGAAGATGCATACGTGGGTTGGTGTGACAAGAAGCAATTCACGTTTGATGTCAAACTACCTGAGGAAAGAACCATACTTTGTCATCCCATTTCGCAATGGAAAAACGAGAGAACGTTAGCGACTTTATGGATTACAGCAGGAGCATTGATAGAAGAGAGAGAGGACGCCTACTTTTTAGGTTCAGATAAAATTTCACACGTCAATCCTACTGCGTTCAAGGATGATGTTTTCGGTGCGATACCCATGACAATGAGAGATGCTGCTCTTTCTTTGTTAGGCTCACCATATCAATGGGGAGGCAGAACGGTAGCTGGTATAGATTGTTCAGGGTTAAGTCAGTTGGCAGCACGACTTACTGGAAAAATGTTGCCAAGAGATGCATCAGAACAGGTTCATTGTGGTGACCTCATCGCATGGGAATTAAGAGAAACCGATGATTTGGCTTTTTTCGAAAACAACGATGGACTCATTACACATGTGGGAATACTCGTTACGAGAGATTCAATCGTTCATGCCTCAGGAGAAGTCAGAATAGATTTACTTACCCGAGAAGGCATTGTGCACGCAGAAATTGGGGGGCTAACTCACAGACTCCATAGCATCAAGCGTTTGCAGGAATAGTTATTTGTGGAATTTACCTCCCTCTGCGGCTAATTTCCTGAGTAAAGGACTACATCTGTAGCGCGTTTCTCCATAGGTGTCTCGAAGTGCATCGATGATGTGTACGACCTTTTGCAAGCCCATTTCTTCAGCCCAAACAAGCAATCCTTTCGGATAGTTAACACCCTTAAGCATTGCAGTATCAACATCTTCAGCACTTGCAATCCCAAGATAAACGGCATCGGCAGCTTCGTTGATCAGCATCGATATAATACGTTCCGAAATCTCGATCTGAACGTTGGGAACTAACTGCCCAGGAACGACAGTCGCTTCATTCTCATCGTTGTAATTGTAAAACCCTCGACCTGATTTGCGACCTAGCCACCCCGCTTCTACAAGTTTTAATTGTGTAATACTCGGCATATATCGAGGGTCGTAATAGAATGATTTAAATACAGACTCTGTGACAGAGTAATTCACATCATGTCCGATAAGATCCATGAGTTGAAACGGCCCCATTCTGAAGCCTGATTCACGCATCGCTGCATCGATGGTGGGTACATCTGCGATACCCTCATCTAACATCCGCATTGCCTCTCCATAAAAGGGTCTCGCAACACGATTCACAATAAACCCAGGGGTGTCTTTTGCGGTCACAGGTGATTTGCCCCATTTTCTCATCAGATCTGTGAGTTGTATGGGTAGATTTCGATTTGTTTGGAGCGCAGGAATGATTTCAACAAGAGGCATTAATGGAGCGGGGTTGAAGAAATGTAGTCCTACCACACGGTCAGGATGAGCACAAAAGGACGCAAGGGAAGTGATCGACAATGAAGAGGTGTTTGATGCAATGATCGCTTCTTTGCTTGCGATTTCTTCAATGCTCTTAAAAACACGCTTCTTCACTTCTAAATCTTCGACTACAGCTTCAATAATCAAGTCGCAATCTTTGAGACTTGCGACCATTGTGGTTCTTACAATTCGTTCTTGAATAGCGATCGCTTCATCGGAAGTAACCTTTCCCTTTTCAATCAGTCGATTCATTACTTTTTGAAGCTTGGAAGAACTGGAGGTTAAGGCTTCTTGAGAGAGGTCAAACAAAACAACCTCATGTCCAGCTTGCGAAGCTATTTGGGCTATGCCAGATCCCATTGCACCAGCACCTACAATACCGATTAAATTTACTGCCTTATTTGTTTGCATAAAGCAAAAGTAACAACTACAAACTGATACTGACCTCTAATAAAGTATAGATATTTAAAGTATTTATAGTTAGTTACTTGCATCTATGGAAACAACAAACAACTCTCACAGTCCCACGCAAATCAGAAAAGTGGGCATTACTCTTGATAAGAACAGGGCATTGCTGAAAAGATTACGTCAGAAGGACAGCATTAATTTACTTGCAGACCGATCCTTTAAATGGCTCAGGGTGAAAGGCTTTGATTTTAATTACCACACACATATTGATTCACTTCCCGATGGACGGTTAGCTGTGATGTGTTACGAAGAAGGGTATGTAATCGAAGTTGATGGAATCATCTTACTTCCTTCTCCGCGCGCTTCGTTGTTGGCGTGATTTAGACTCGTGTCTCTTGTGCTTTTTTTCATGAAAAGCGCCTTGGAAAGTTGGATCTGCTCTGCGTTTTTGTGTATCGATATCACGAGCCATGTCCTTCGCTTCATATTTGGGTGTTTCCTCGACCTCTACACAGTCGGGTATAGGAACCTCTGTAATTACGTTTTTCGAGGGCAAATAAGATTCGACAGCGATTAAGTACGATTCTTCACTGGGGTCGTAAAGCGTATGCGCGACGCCTTCTCTAAACGCACGACCCGTCCTTCCAATTCTATGAACATAGTCTGAAGAGTTTCGCGGGACGGTGCAATTGATGACAAGTTTGGTTTCAGGGACGTCAATCCCTCTGCTACTTACATCTGTGCTCACAAGGACTCTGATTGATCCCTCACGGAATAGAGACATGGCGTGAAGTCGCGTGTTTTGTGCTTTGTTGCTGTGGATTCCGCGTACACCACCAGCAATCGTTCTCTCTAAAAATTTGGAGATACTTTCTGCTTGCTCTTTTGTTCGAACAAAAACCAACGCTCGATCTTCAGGATAGATGTCCACCAGAAGATGGCTGATCATATTGAGTTTCGTTTTCAGATTAGGTACAGCAGTCTTTATTTGAGTAACAGTACTTACAGGAGTCGCCTGCGGGCTGACTTCTATTCTGGTGGGCCAAAGCAAGAATTCTTCGCTTAATTTCTCTACTCTTTCTGGAAAAGTAGCGCTGAAAAGCAGGTTCTGTCGCTTATTTGGAATGATCTCTAAGATATTCCTCAGTTGAGGCATGAACCCCATATCCATCATTTTGTCGGCTTCATCGAGAACCAGCGTCTTAATTTTTTTTGGATCTAGACCATTTCTCAGATATAAATCCATGAACCTTCCAGGTGTTGAAATTAACAAGTCAGCCCCTTCAGCCAAAGCTTCTAGTTGAACTTTAGGACCCACACCACCAAATAGGGCGATGCATCTCAAATCTGTATATGTAGAGAGCGATTCGAACACACTGTGAACTTGAATGACCAATTCTTTCGTTGGCACAAGGACCAAAACTCTTGGGGTCTTCCCTTGCGCATATTTTATTTTCTGTAGGATAGGAAGCGCAAATGCAGCCGTTTTTCCGGTGCCAGTTTGTGCGATGCCAATGACGTCTTGACCAGCGCTTATAGGGGGTATCGCTTTGTCTTGTATCGGCGTAGGCTCCGTGAATCCAGAGTCCTTAATTGCGTTTAAAAACTGCTTGGTTATTTTAAGATTTTCGAAGCTCATATTAATCACAAAGGTAGTAGCGGTATCTTGCCCCCGCGAATGCAAAATCAAGACTTTGAAAATATTAGGCCGTTTACGGATGTTGAAGCGAGCAAGGCTGCTATAGAACTGTCTAAGGCAAAGGACTTTGCGTCTCTTTTGACTCCTTTGGTAGGTTCTGAAAATGCCCATGAATTAGCGGACGGAATGAAGTCTATCGATAGCATTCAGGACTTTCAGGATGACATTACGTTTCCATTTTTAGAGATATTGATCGAATCGACGACGGATGGTGTGTCATTAAGCTTTGCGGATGGCGCTTTTGAAGAGGATCTCTCAGCCCCGACTTTGCACCTTACAAACCACAGAGATATCGTTTTAGACCCCTCGTTGGTTAATGTCGCAAGAATGGGAAGCGGATATTCTTCCACGGAGATTGGAATTGGGGACAATCTTCTTTCTCACAAATGGGTAGAAGACCTTGTGCGATTGAATAAATGTTTTATTGTGAAGCGTGGTGGTGGAGCGCGAGAGAAATGGGAAAGCAGTTTGTTGGTTGCTTCTTATATAAGGCATGCTGTGAGTGAGGGTCAGTCGGTTTGGCTTGCCCAAAAAGAAGGACGGGCAAAAGATGGTCGGGACCAAACTTCTCCAGCTTTAATCAGAATGCTTATTTCTGAGGGAGGAGAAAATGCGTGGAATGGATTAAATGTAAAGCCGATAAGCATTTCCTATGAATGGGATCCATGTGATGCAATGAAAGTTCGTGAGTTGTTGTTCATTGAGAAAAACGGCAAGTACGATAAAGCGACTGGAGAAGACGAGATGAGTATGGCGATCGGTATGACAGGATGGAAGGGCAGAGTGCATCTGGAATTTTGCAATACGATACCGTGGAAGGAGGTCGAGGGCGAAAGGACTGAAAGGACGATTGCGGAATTGGTGGACAAGGCCATTTTTAAAGGATATAAAATTTGGCCCAACCAAGTCTTGGCCGCAGAATATTTAGGAGATTCAGAACTCATGCGTTATTCTGAAGATATTGAAATCACAGAAAACGATCGCATTGAGTTTAAAGAACGACTCTCAAAAGTGGTGACGTTTTTAGGCGCAAATACAGGCACTCAACTGGAGATTGAGCGAACATGGTGCAATATGATGGTTCAGACCTTAAAGGCCAAGTGCAGACAGTCTTCGTGACAACTCAGATGTCACAATTGCTCCAGCGATTGCAGCGTTAAGGGATTCTACATTCCCTTTTCCTGGGATTGACCACGTAGCTACACAGACATCGATCAATCCATCACTCAAACCATGAGATTCGGAACCAATCACGATCGCATCAGGAACCAACGTGCTTTCAAAAAAATTATCTCCTCGTGCATCTAATGCAACGGCTTTTAATGAAAATCGCTTGATTACATCTAAGGGCTTTGCAGTACATATTGGAATTCGAAAAACAGATCCCATTGAGGATTGAATTGTTTTGGGATTCCAAATATCTGCCGAACGCGCAGAACAAACAATCCCCGCAAGTCCAAACCAATCCGCTGTTCTGATGAGTGTGCCCACATTTCCCGGATCTGAAACATCATCCAAGATCATCACAGTAGGGATTGCAGAATTCTGAATATTTTTCAAGCCCCCTAAAACATCTTCGGCGCTAAATTCGACGGTACATCCCAATGCTAAAACCCCCGGTGCTGTTCTCATGCTAGACATAATCTCCATGTCTTTAGAAGAGACCTCAGTGACTTCAATCGATTTTTTTTCTGCGAGAGTTCTTATTTCATCAATCTCAATCCCGTTCGTAACGTAAATTCGCTTTGTTTCAATTGAACTTTTCAGTAATTCAATCACACATTTGCCTCCCTCTACCACCATACGCTTCTCATTCAACCGGTTTTCTCGGTTTCGTAGTGCTTTGATTGCGTTGCGTTCATTTTTTGTAAGCATATTCACGGTGCCAAGTTACATAGCTACGGGTATAGTTGCGGTCGTTCTTCTGTCCCCTTTTTACTCTTTCTCCCAAAACACTTCTGCTGAGCGTCATCTGTTGGTGTCTCAATCAATAGAATGCAATGAGAAGCTCCCTGACAAGTTGACTTCTAAACTAGAAGGTTCCTACAGAATTAGACCAAATAGAAGGTTTATTGGAATGACATGGAGACTTTATGCTTATCAGATGATTCGACCTGAGGCTTTGTCTCGCAGTCTCGACAGACGAGAAGCGCGTAACAAAAAACCTGGGGGTCTTCGTTATAGAATACGTGAGGTCTTTGGAGAGCCACCTTCATATTACAACAACGATGCGCTTTACCGCACGTCACTGAAAATGGTCCAAGTACTCAATCAAGAGGGATATCTTCAAGCGAGTGTTGCTGTGAAACCAGATTCATCTCATATTTCTGGTTGGGAGGCGATCTATAGCATTAATTTGGGTACAAGATGGAGCATCAAAGAAGTGATTTGGAATACGACCACTTCAGGCCTTCCAGAAAATCAAATAAGCAAAGGAGGTCTTTTACAAAAAGGATCCCCTTTGAGTATAACAGACCTAAACAATGAAAGGGAAAGAATTTCCAAACTTGCAGGTAGGCTGGGGTTTGCCACCTTTAACGAAGGGTTTGTCAAATTCGAATTGGACACTTTAAATCTCGAGGGAGGGGTGAATGTTGAAATCATTTTACGTGGTCAACGTTTGGAAAGCTCCTCCAATGCGATTCCGCATAAGTCGATGAAAATAGGCTCTGTCTTTTTTGACCAAAGCAATATGACAAAGCCCCTCATGTCAAACATACTTAAACATCTTGTCACACTCGAACAAGGTGCAGGGTTTGACCCTGCAAAATTTGAATCTTCATATCGGCGACTTTCTGGTATTTCTGCCCTGAAAATTGTCGAATTAAAAAAAGACTTTCCGATTTCGCATGACCGCAACTATGGAGTCGTAGATGTCACAGTTGATATTCAAGATGCTCCAAGGTATGATCTCGCCCTAGAGTTTGATATGACTCGAGCCGACACGAGATATGGTCCGCTTGGTAAAATCACCTGGACCGACAACAATACAACAGGCCGAGGAGATGTGTTGACATGGACTGTTTCTGCGGCAATCGCTTCTACGCAGCCTTTTTCGTATACTTCTTCTTCGGTTGTTCCAAACAGTGGAGAATTCAGTTTTTTAGGGTCGTACAGAACAATCGGTATTTCTCCAATTCGTCTCCATACACTTCCCAAATCAACTGAGCCACACTCTGAGTGGTTAATGCAGGCAGCCCGGGAATCTCGGCCTGAGTACTCCAGCACAACATTTGACTATCGCCACAGAATTGAATGGACTGAAAACCCAGTAAGGAGAAGCAGAATTGTGATTGACGTGATTCAGTTGTCTTATGTGAATCTAGATATTTCTGATGATTTCGAAGACTGGCTAGAAGCTGAAGACAACGAGGTTTTAAAACTAAGATTCAGTGATTATGCAATCACAGGAAGTAGAATTGGGTGGAATTCATTGGTGGGTAATCATGGAGGAAATATTGACCTCGGTTTTGAATGGTCAGGCTTGGCAAGTAAAATGCTGTCTCCATTCATGGGATGGGAGGTGTCTGACGAGGGAGAAGTGAAAATAGGAGAAGTGCCTGTCATCAAGTACCTGCGTTTCGATGGTTCATGGGTGATGAGTACAAGGTTGCGTAACAGGGAAGACAGGGTAATCAAATCAAGATTTAGATTTGGAGGCGCTTTTGTGGGTGAAGGAACAGAAACCTTGCCTTACTCAAAAGGGTTTTTCGGTGGGGGATTAAATGGAATTCGGGGTTGGCCTATCAGAGAATTGGGTCCAGGAAATTACGCTGAAGAATCTTCCACGCAAGGTGTTCTTCGAGGAGTGGGGGATTATCGCCTTGACATCTCATCAGAATTTCGATTTAAGTGGTCTTCATTAACGACTGTTGCTCTTTTTGCAGACGCGGGAAATATTTGGCAGTATGGGAATGGAAACAACGATGGGACATCATGGAATTCCTCAGGATTTTCTTCATTAGCCCTTAGTGCGGGTATAGGGTTGAGACTTGACTTCGAATTCTTTCTCATTCGATTGGATGCAGCATTGAGATTGCATGACCCCACACATTCAGAAGGGGAAAGGTGGTTCATTGAAGCGAGACCAAACGGAGCATTTCATTTAGGTTTAGGTCATCCATTCTAACACGATTAACTTTGTCAAAAAAAAAGCATGGGTTGGTTCCAAAGAAATACTGAAGGCATTACGACGAAGTCGGCTGAGAAAAAGGAAATAGCTGAAGGTGCTTGGTACAAATGTCCAAGTTGCAAGAACATTGTATCGGCACAAGATCATGAAGATGCTTTGTGGGTATGTGGGCATTGTGACCATCACGAGCGTGTTGGCAGTGCAGAGTATTTCGCTTTGTTATTTGACAATGGCAAATGTCGAAGTCTTGCGCCTAAATTGATTTCAGAAGATCCATTGGAATTTACAGATACAAAGCCATATCAAGACAGATTGGAGTCTGCAAAAGAAAAAACAGGCTTAAATGATGCTTTAAGAGTTGCATCTGGTGAACTGGAAGGCATTCCTGTAGTGATTGCTTGTATGGATTTTTCTTTTATCGGTGGCTCTATGGGGTCAGTTGTTGGAGAAAAGATCGCGCGTGGTATTGATCATGCAATTAAGAAAGGAAGGCCCTTTATTTGCATTTCAAAGTCAGGAGGAGCGAGGATGATGGAGGCTGGGTATAGCTTAATGCAAATGGCAAAAACCAGCGCTAAACTTTCGATGCTGGCTAAGGCAGGGTTGCCTTTTATAAGCATACTTACTGATCCTACTACCGGTGGCGTTACGGCTTCATTTGCGATGTTAGGTGATCTTAATATCGCTGAGCCAAATGCGCTTATTGCATTTGCTGGACCACGCGTGGTGAAAGAAACAATAGGCAAGGATTTGCCCGAGGGTTTTCAACGGTCAGAATTTTTGTTAGAGCACGGCTTCTTAGATGCTATTGTGCCAAGAAAAGAGCTGAAATCCAAATTGCATTTTGCCATTCGAATGCTTCACACTTCAAACTGAGGTTTTCAATAATTGACTGTTGACATTACGGGGATGTAATTAATGCAAGTATTCTAATTTAATATTGTACATTTGCGCTATAATTTTTATTCGCATAACGGACATCAAAAGATTTCGCCATGTACTATTTAGATACTGAAAAGAAGAAGGAATTCTTCGCCAAGCACGGAAAAGGAGTTGCCGATACAGGTTCTCCAGAGGCACAAGTTGCCATTTACTCTTATCGTATTAATCATCTTACGAGTCACCTTAAGAGTAACAGAAAGGATTTTAGCACCCAACGAGCTCTTATCGCTTTGGTTGCTAAACGTCGTAAAGCACTTGATTACTTAATAAGTAAGGATATCACCAGATATCGTGCTATCGTAAAAGAATTAGGGCTACGTCGCTAATTTAATGCTGATCAGATCACGGTTAAAAAATCGAGTAAAACATTACTTGAGTTTTGTTGTGTTCTTTCAGTTATTCAAAATCGAATTACTTGGCTTGATTTTTGATGAAACAAATACGGAATGTTTATCACCGTATCGTTTCGTTAATGTAAGCAAATTGCAGAGTGAGATATAAAAAAAAGACATGAATTACACGGTAAATAACCAAACCATTGATCTCGGCAAAGGGCGCGAGATTAGCCTTGAAACTGGAAAGCTCGCAAAACAAGCTGACGGTTCTATTGTTCTTCGTTGTGGCAAAACAATGCTCCTTGCTACAATAGTGAGTAGTGCTAACGCAAGAGACGAAGTAGACTTTCTTCCATTAACTGTTGATTACAGAGAGAAGTATGCTGCCGCTGGTAGATTCCCTGGTGGATTCTTTAAGCGTGAAGCTCGTCCCTCTGACTCAGAGGTGCTCGTGATGCGTCTGGTAGACAGAGCTCTTCGACCGATGTTTCCGTCTGATTATCATGCGGGAACTCAAGTTATGGTTCAGCTTATGTCTTCCGATGAAGAAGTTTTGCCAGACAGTTTGGTTGGATTGGCTGCAAGTGCGTGTATTGCTGTAAGTGATGTGCCATTTAACGGTCCTATTTCAGAGGTACGTGTTGCACGTGTCAATGGTGAATTCATTATCAATCCTTATCGCTCAGAATTAGAATTGGCTGACATTGACTTGATGGTTGCAGGTACGCTAGACAGTATTGTCATGGTTGAGGGTGAGATGTCTGAAGTAAGTGAGTCAGAAATGGTTGACGCCATTGAAGCTGCTTCAAAAGCGATTACTACTCAGTGTGAAGCGCAAATAGAATTGGCAAAGGCAGTAGGTAAATATGGCGTAAGTCGAGAGTATTCTCATGAGGATCATGATGATGTTCTTAAGGCAAAGGTATTTGACACCTTATTTCCTAAAATGTATGAGGCTGCTCAAAAAGGGAAATCTAAAGTTGAAAGAAAAGCTTCTTTTAAAGCGATTACTGCTGAATTCGTAGCGACTCTTTCAGATGAAGAAGGAAAGGAAAAGGCATACATGCTTAAATCTTATCTTCATGATGTACAGAAGAAAGCAATCCGCGATTTGGTTCTTTTAGAAGGTGTTCGTCTTGACGGACGTTCTACAACTGACATCCGTGCCATTTGGGGAGAAGTAGATTATCTGCCTAGTTGTCACGGTTCTGCGCTCTTTACACGTGGTGAGACTCAGTCATTAACGACATTAACACTTGGTACAAAGCAAGATGAACAGTTAATAGATAGTGCGTTGGTACGTAAAACTGAAAAATTCTTACTTCATTATAACTTCCCTCCTTTTTCTACTGGTGAGGAGAGACCACTACGCGGAACGAGTCGAAGAGAAGTAGGACACGGTAATCTTGCATTACGTGCTCTTAAACACGTATTGCCTCCAGTTGACGAATGTCCTTACACCATAAGGTTGGTCTCTGAGATTTTAGAATCTAATGGATCATCTTCAATGGCCACAGTATGTGCAGGAACACTTGCGCTCATGGATGGTGGTATTAAAATTAAGGCACCCGTTTCAGGCATTGCGATGGGATTGATTACTGACAAAGAATCTGGCAAGTATGCTATTCTCAGTGACATCCTCGGAGATGAAGATCACCTGGGAGATATGGACTTTAAAATTACGGGAACAGAAGATGGTATCACGGCTTGTCAAATGGACATGAAAATCCAAGGGATAGGTATGGATGTCCTTAGAGAAGCTTTAGAGCAAGCGCGAGAGGGTCGTCATCATATTCGTCGTGAGATGCTTAAGGTACTGGATAAGCCGCGTGAAGATTTCAAAGAGCACGCTCCACGAATCGTTGCTTTCAACGTTCCTGCAGATGCGATCGGTGCAATTATCGGACCTGGAGGAAAAATCATTCAGGAACTTCAAGCAGATACAAATACAAATATTTCTATCGAAGATATTGATGGAGAAGGTCGTGTTGAGGTTGCTGCTTCAGATAAAGCATCAATCGAAGATGCTGTGACTCGCATTAAGCAGATTGCTTTCCCGCCAACTGTTGAAATAGGTGAAATCTATGAAGGAAAGGTGAAGACAATCATGCCTTACGGTGCCTTTGTTGAAGTCCTTCCTGGAATTGATGGTTTGTTACACGTAAGTGAACTTGAATGGAAACGTGTAGACAATGTTGAGGATGTCCTTAAGGAAGGAGAAAAAGTGAAGTTTAAAGTTGTAGGACGTGATCCGAAAACGGGTAAGATTAAGTTGAGCCGTAAAGCGATTCTTGACAAACCTGAAGGATTTGTTGAGCCAGCTGAAAGACCACGTCGTGACCGAGGAGACAGAGGAGATAGAGGAGATCGTCGTGAAAGAAGAGATCGTGATTAATAAACCGTGAAGTTGAAAGACGAAAGTCCTTCAATTTTGCGTTATAAAGTATTGTTTGGCATTAAGTATAAATAAAGCACATGAGGCAGCTAAAAATAACGAAACAAGTCACCAATAGGGAGACCGCGTCGCTAGATAAATACCTCCAAGAAATCGGTCGTGTTGATTTGATTACTGCGGAAGAAGAGGTTGAGTTGGCACGTAAGATTAAAGCTGGAGATCAAGTTGCTCTTGAGAAACTGACAAAAGCCAATTTACGTTTCGTTGTATCTGTTTCTAAACAATATCAAAATCAAGGTCTTTCTCTTCCTGACTTAATCAATGAAGGTAACCTAGGTCTTATTAAAGCTGCACAACGTTTTGATGAAACCCGTGGATTTAAATTTATTTCGTATGCTGTTTGGTGGATTCGTCAAAGTATTCTTCAAGCCCTTGCTGAGCAGAGTAGAATCGTACGTCTTCCTCTGAATAAAATTGGATCGATCAATAAGATTAACAAAGCTTTTGCACGTCTTGAGCAAGAGTTCGAAAGACCTCCTACTGCAGTAGAGCTAGCGGAATCTCTTGATATGACTCTAGACGAAGTGAAGCAATCTTTGAAAAATGCTGGACGACACGTCAGTATGGACGCTCCACTTAAAGAGGGTGACGAGAGTTCTAGCACGATGTATGATGTCCTTCGTTTGGGTGATTCTCCATCACCGGATGATGATTTAATGACAGAAAGCTTGCGCAAAGAGATTGAACGTTCTCTTCGTACACTAACTCCACGTGAAGCAGATGTTATCCGTCTTTATTTTGGTCTGAATGGTGAACATCCTATGACGCTTGAAGAAATCGGAGAACGATTTGATTTGACGCGTGAACGTGTCCGCCAAATTAAAGAGAAGGCGATACGAAGACTTAAGCACACCAGTAGAAGTAGAATTCTTAAAGGATATCTTGGATAGTACGTTTGTACTGGTCAACCAAATATTTCTGTAGTGTGTATCCTATTTTTGACCTAAAGTAAAGTGGGTCATATTTGCATCATGAGTAAGATCGTTGCCTATATATATATAACTGTAGTAGTTCTATTTTTGTTTACGCTCAATGGGTGTACGAAAATCAACTATACGTCAGACCCTTATTCACTGTTAGAATTTTCTGAAGACACTCTCTTATTCGATTCAGTGTTTACAACGATTGGATCTGTAAGCTTTTATCTGTCAGTTAAAAACCCACATGATGAGGCTTTGTTAATAGACAGAATTGAGTTGGAAGATGGATTGGGAAGTGACTATAGAATAAATATTGACGGTCAAGGAGTTGATGAGTTTGGATATCCGTTAACGTCTCTGCAAGATGTGACAATATTGCCCCATGACAGTCTGTATATTTTCGTTGAGGTAACTGTAGATCCTACAAGCAGTACATCTGCATTTATTAATAAGGATAGAATAAGATTTAGAACAAATGGATCCGATCAATTTGTTGTTTTAATCGCTTATGGAAGAAATGCTGCATTTCATTACCAACCAGGAAATTGGTTCGATTCCAGCAATCCACCAGATAATATTTTAGAATGTGATGAAATATGGACGAGTGATTTGCCCCATGTTATTTATGGACCTATTCGGGTAAAGCCTGGATGTTCATTGACCATTGAAGCTGGTGCAGAAATTTATCTACATCCAGGAAGTGGAATCTGGGTACAGGGAGGGAGCATACAAATCGAAGGAAGCTTGCAAGACAAGGTGGTTTTTCAAGGAGACAGATTAGAAGACTCCTATTCAAATTATCCTGGACAGTGGGGACTTGAATTTCCAATTGAGTTTCAATATGAAGGGGAGAATGTATATTATACAGTAAGTAGAGGAGGTATTTGGCTTGATCGGTCTGCGAATTCTTCGATTAACCACGCCGTGTTTAAAAATGGTACAGTAGGCCTTTGGGTGGATAGCGTAGCTGTGGGTTCCAATTACGCTTTAAATATTTCTAATACTGAAATTTCAAACATGTCCTCTGTTGGATTGCTTTCACAAGGGGGTTTTATTAAAGGGGTCAATAATTTATTTACGGATTGCGGAGAGACATGTGCCGCTTTTACTTTGGGAGGTAAAATAGTCATGCACCTTTCTACTTTTGCGAATTATTGGTCGAATGGTTCTTTTAGACAAGGAGCTTCAGTATTTGTAAATGACTGGTATGAAAGTGCTGGAGGGATCATACAACATCGGCCCTTTCATGAAGAAACTGAGTTCCGAAATTGTATTGTGTGGGGGAATAATGCTTCTTTAAATGATTTTGATGAGCTTGTTTCTAACATATTGGACCCCAGTTATTATTCAGCCCAAATTTTTCAATCTTGTGCCTTAGATGTTCAAGATCAAGATTTCCCTTATAATCTTATTGATTCGGACTGTACATTGGATCAAGCACCTCCATTTCAATCAGAATTAAACAGAAACTTCAGACTTGAAGGGAACAGTACGATTTGGAATGGGATCTCGTCGATACCTCCTTTTGAAGCAACAGATGTATCTACAGATTTAGATGGAGACCCGAGGTCTACATTTAGTCCTGACAGGGGATGTTTTGAGAGACAGTAATCATTTTTACAAGCTCATGTTTTATGTTTGTTCAAAATGTTCACAAACTTGAAGGAAACTTATTGAACTCATGTGCGTATCTAATAGAGAATTTCTGCAACTTCACATTTGATGACAACTGGAATATTAGATGCACTCACCCAACTCTTTGCTCTGTTTGCTTCAGGCCGAACAGAGAAGGAAGAATTAATAGGTAGGCAAGCAGCCAGCCGATATCTACGTGGTCGGTTGTCAAAGAAAGTTGTCGATCATTATTTGGGGCGATATGATGACCATTTAAATACGTTTCAGTTAAAAAACAACAGCGGAAAATTGCCTGAAGCAAAACGACTTGCCAGGCTGTCAACGAAGCTTCTCCGTACTTGTGAAAACATTAACAAAGAATTGGCGCACAGAGATAAATGTATTGTGTATCTCAGACTTTTAGAATTTGTAAAGGTCACGAATGTTCATGAGAATTCTGTTGAATTCCTGAATGCTGTGAGTTCTTCTTTTTTGTTGAATCAGAAAGATGTTTCTGGCATTCATGCATTGGTGAATACAGATGATCCATTAATCGATGCCATAGATGGAATATTTGTTCTCACTGACGTAAATGACTCATACGATGCCAAGGGTGAGACGGGAAAACTAATCGGGTATAAACTTTCAAATGAGACCTTGTTTCTTGTCAGGTATTTTGGGGACAATACTTTTTATTTAAACAGCCAGTTAATCCCTGGCGGCACTGTCGCCATTATGGTCCCAGGTTCAGTATTAAAAGGCGTCAATGAATCAAGGGTTTTCTTTAGCGATTTGGTCAGACAATTTATTGACAGTCCAGAACTGCCTAAAATATCTTTCACTGCGCAAGACGTTTCGCATTATTTCAGTTTTCCCAAAGACCAAGCGTTGCATCAATTTAACATCTCAGAGAGAGAGGGGAATTTGGTGGGGATCATGGGAGGAAGCGGATCAGGCAAGTCAACTCTTCTAGATGTCTTAAATGGCACCATTAAACCCACCTTTGGAAAGGTGTTGTTGAATGGCATTGATATACATCTTAATGCGGAGTTAATACAAGGTACAATAGGGCATATAGGACAAGAGGATTCTTTGATCTCAGAATTAACAGTGCGCCAAAATCTACGTTTCAGTGCACAACTCACATTTGGAAAACTATCTGACCTTGCGATTGATGAGAAAGTTGACGCTACGCTACAAAGTTTAGGGCTTTGGGAGGCAAAAGATCTGAGAGTAGGTTCAGTTCTTGATAAAACGATCTCTGGAGGCCAAAGAAAGCGTCTTAATATTGCGTTAGAGCTCATTAGAGAGCCTCTGGTTCTTTTCGTTGATGAACCTACTTCTGGACTTTCTAGCCATGACAGCATTCAGATAATGGATCTGCTCAAGGAAATGTCTCACAGAGGAAAGCTTGTCTTTGCAGTCATTCATCAACCGTCATCTGATATTTTCAAGCTCTTTGATAAGTTTTTCATTTTAGATCAAGGAGGTTACCCCATTTTCTATGGTGACCCCAATTCTACAATTCCGTATTTCAAAGAATTGACAAATCAAGTAGATCCTAGCCATGCATCTTGTTTTCAATGTGGAAATATTAGTCCCGAACAGATATTTGATATTATTGAATCAAGAGTTGTTGATGAATATGGTCATATTTCTGACGATAGAAGAATTGAAGCAAAAGAGTGGAATGACTTTTTCAATGTCATTATTGGCAAGACAGCTGAGCCCAAGGAAAATGATTTGCCGCATTTAGAGGCAACAAACAGTGTTCCAACAGCATTTTCACAATTTAGGACTTATTTCTCAAGAGATTTTAATGCGAAAAGTACCAACAGGCAGTATTTAATCGTCAATCTCCTTGAAGCTCCTATGCTTGCGGCTCTACTCGCACTGTTTATGAGATACACTCCCAATGGTGGAGAATACATATTTAGAACGAGTGAAAACATCCCTCAGTTCTTATTTATATCAGTCATTGTGTCCTTGTTTCTAGGTCTAAGTATCTGCGCTGAAGAGATTCATCGTGACAGAGCACTCTTACGTAGAGAACGATTTCTCTTTTTAAGATGGGGCAGCTACTTGCGAGCGAAGATTGCCGTAAGTGCGATTACCTCCGCAGTACAAACCCTCGGGTTTGTTGCGGTGTCTCACTTCATCCTAGAGATACCAGGGATGTTTTGGGTTCATTCACTTGTCTTATTCAGCGTTTCTATATTTGGGAATCTACTCGGTTTAAATATTTCAGCGGCGTTTAAATCAGCGAAGGTTATTTATATGATTATTCCTTTGCTTATTATTCCTCAAATTATTTTTGGTGGTGCAATTGTGAGATTTGACCGCTTTAATTCTTGGTTCACAAGTGAAATTCACGTCCCAATTTTGGGTGACTTAATGGTCTCAAGATGGGGGTTTGAAGCGTTGGCCGTCAATCAATATCGCGAGAATGCCTATGAAGCTGTTTTTGCCGATTTAGATGATGTTATAAGACATTCAGCATGGAGACGCGATTTCTGGTTAGAAGAGATCTGTAATTCTGTTCGTGATACTGATTGGATAGATCGAGAATGGAGAAGGGCAGGGGATGACCTCATTTTTTGGGGAATTACACCTCCACCCACTGGAAAAGAAAACAGAGCGTTATGGGATACAGCATTGAGAAAAGCATATCATTCTGCTTTTAAGGAAAAGGACGCTAGAAAAATGACGCTAATCAATCAGGGTGAGCTCGGAGAATTAAGAGATCGCTACCGCAATGATGAAATTGTGGAGTGGGTCTTACAGGAAGAGAGGTCTGTTAGAATTTTAGATTTAGATGCTGGATTTATGCCTACGGCTTCTCCCATTCATCATCACACCAGGAATGTACATGGATTTTATGCACCCTATTTTTCACCTTCAAAAAATTTAGCAGGTATAAAAATGTCTACACTGTATTACAATGTTTTTGTGCTTTGGCTTATGACGGCTCTCGCATGGGCATTTTTACGATGGATGCCTTTTGGTAAATCAAGAAGTTTCAGCGTATCTCGGTAGCAATCAGCTTAAACGGGAGGTCTATGATCGCATCGTAATCCTCACCAGCCTCTAGCATATCTTCATCATCTTCTTCGTAATACCAGTTAATAGAAGCATTTTCTGTGGATGCTTCTATTCTCTTTAAAAGGTCCATCAGACATTTAGAAGAACTCGTATTAAAGTATTCTAAATGGATATTGACCTCAACGGCCCCCTCAGAGTTACAGAGTCCATCAGCCCACTCAATTAGAGGAGCGTAGAAATCTATAGAGTTCTCCGGAATACTTCTGCCAGATAGTTTCATCGTTCTAGCAGAAGTTAAAAAAGCAACTTCTGGAGTTTTAGATGTGCCAGTAATGATGATGTTTTCCATGTTAATCTGGAGTTGAATGTAATTGAATTGTTAGGCAGAAAAGCAGTTTGTCTTGCGACCAAGGTAAGAATTCATATTGAATATTCCCACAAGAAATTTTAGTAAGATCAAGAAGTCCCATGCCACCACCGCCGTGAGAGCTTCTAACCCCATCGTCAAGAACATTCATCTTCAACCCTCTTAATTCACTTTGTGTCGTGTTTTTGAGTGTTGTTAAAGTTGAAGAAAGAATCGTTGCTTGGTCATTTGTTACTGGGTTCGAAGTGCCTAGAGCACATGTGTCTCCATCAAGAGAACTGGAAATGAAGAAAAATGAATCAGAATTTTTAGAGTGATGAATAAGATTCTGTATAAGCTCCACAGAAACTCGAAACACACATTTCAATTTGATGTTCGGATGAAGATGTTGACTTGAATAGAACCGCTCGATCCAATTCAATAGGTATTCTGATGTGACAGATTTAAATATTCCTCTATATGAAACCATCACCCTATGATCTTTTGGAACAAGGTCACAGTTGTCAGTACTTTTGGCAGAAGAATTATAAGTAGTCATAAACCGAAAATACGTGACAAATCATTCACAATTGCATTTACATGAAACGAGAAATTAATTCAAGTATGTGGAAAACAAATAATGAGTGGTTTGCGAAATGGTTTGATACGAAGGAGTATCATATTTTATACGGAGATAGGGATGACAATGAAGCAGGAGAGCTTGTCGAGAGGCTACATGAGAAATACGGGCTTGGTCTCACAAACATTTTAGATGCTGGATGTGGTGCAGGCAGGCATGTACTTGCATGGTCAAAGCTTGCATATACAGTGAAGGGCTTTGATTTAAGCCCAGAGAGTATAGAAATCGCAAAAACAAAATCTCGCAAACTTGATCTTTCAGCTGAGTTTAAAATTTTAGATATGAGATCATTGCTTGCCGTGAAGGAGTGGAGAGGCGCATTTGATTTGGTCACAAACCTCTTTACAAGCTTCGGATACTTTGAGAACAAAGAAGATCACGAGAATGTAGTTCGTGGTTTTGCCCATGCTTTATGTCCTGGAGGATTGCTTGTAATGGACTATTTGAATGTCAATTACTCTCAAAAAAATATGGTTCCTGAAGAAACAATCGAAAAGGGAGTTCATGTATTTACGATTAAGAGACGATTGTTTGATGGATATTTTCAGAAATCGATCTCCTATTTCGATGAAACAGGAGGGAGGCAAACTCATATTGAACAAGTGAGAGCATGGACATCAACGGAATTGATAGAATTGTTATTAAATTTCGGGCTTCGCGTAGACAATGTTTACGGGGATTATGAATTAGGGGAGCACACCGATGATTCTCCGAGGTGTATTTTAGTCGCTACAAAACTGTAATAAAAATGATACTTACTGGACTTTCTTTGTTACTTGTTGCATTGGCAGGGGGGCTAATCCTTGAGGTTTTAGGGGATAAAGCAATGAATAACCTACCGATTATCCTTGCTTTTGGAGGCGCTTATATCATGGGGCTTATTTTTTTACACCTGGTCCCTGAAGCATTTGGTTTTAATTCAATCGCGGGGATTTTTGTGCTTGTAGGTTTTCTAGTCCAAATCTTCCTTGAGTATATTTCTAAAGGACTTGAACATGGACATGTGCATCACTCTGGACATGGCAAAGTATTGAACGTTTTGCCCTGGGCTGCAATATTTAGTTTGTGTATACATGCATTTCTAGAATCTATGCCTCTTGCTGAAGGGGCTGTAGCTGTAACAAATATGGGGCATCAAGTACACAGCATGGGAAATACCCATAATCATGTTCACGTTGATGGTTCAATGGCCATTGGTTCTGCTCTTTTTATCGGCCTTGCAATCCATAAATTGCCCGTTGCTCTTGTGTTAATGGGGTTGATGAAGTCTATTGGATCTTCATCACTAGTTAGGTGGGGTGTCCTATCGATGTTTGGTCTGATGCCTTTATTTGGCATGTATTTTTATGATACCATTTTACACTCAGGCGCGAGTAGTCTGCCTGGTGGAGTAGGGGCCTTCATTGCCGCAACCCAAGGATTGGTCATTGGTATTCTTTTACATGTTTCCACGACCGTTTTATTTGAAAGTGGAGAAGGTCATCACTTTAATTTTAAGAAACTTACAGCTACATTAATTGGACTTGGGTTGGCGTATGTAACATTAGCCTAATCAAGCGCTTTCCTCTACCAAACTTTAATTAAACACCACAAACGTAACTATTTTCTTTTGACATCCGTAGAAAGATGAATAAGAAAATATTATGAAACACTACCGTATCCACATATCAATATTGAGATTTGAAACAATCTACTTGTATAAATCTACATTTGGTTTTGTTGAAATGAATCACAGCTTAAATTAATGGTCATTCACGTTCTTCATCTTCAGAGAAAATTTCAGAAGCTAAGTTTTGTGATTGATCCCAAGCTCGTTCGTTCCCAATGGTCCATAAACCACGATTTACAAACAACTCAATCATTCTTTCCGTGGGAGCATTACCCACAAGCGCATCCTGAGCCAAAGGGCATCCTCCTATTCCCCTTATTGCACCATCAAAACGAAGGCAGCCTCCTCTGAGAGCTGCCTCTATTTTTGACAGACCTGCAGTGGCATGCAAATGGAGATGTGCTCCAAATTCAATATCTGGCAGTTCAGTAATGACCGCAGAAAAAGCATCTTCTACGACATGATCTACAGCTGTCCCCACTGTGTCACTTAAGGCAATCACCTCTACATTCAAATCTCTTTGTAATCGGTCTGAGAATTTGGTCAACATTTCTGGATGCCAAGCTTCCCCATAGGGATTTCCAAATCCCATACTCAAGTATACGACAAGTCTTTTTGAGTTGTTAAGGCATATATTTTGAATTTTGTCAAGCCTAGAAAAAGCTTCTTCAATACTAGCTCCAGTATTTCTTTGCTGAAATGTTTCGGACAAAGAAAGTGGAAACCCGATGTCATCAATGGTTTCAAATTTAGACGCTGCAGTTGCGCCTCTTTCATTTGCGGCGATTACCAAGATTCTCGTGCCCTGCTTAGGAAGCATACCTTCATCTTCTATGACAGTTAATACTTTTGCCGTGTTTGCCATCGATGGAACTGCTTTTGTCGATACAAATGATCCGACATCAATCGTATCGAAGCCAACATCCAGAAGCGCTCTATAATACGCAACCTTATCCTCTGTTGAAACTTGATGTGGCCAGCCTTGAAGAGCATCTCTCGGGCACTCGACTAAATGAATTCTATCCATATAGCTAAAGTAGCTTGATTAGGATTCTTTTTTGAAAAAAAATGAAACCTATTTGACTCTGAAAACGTAGAGTGTTATAACTAACAAGATACTCCGATGGAACTCAATTTATTTAACAGGCTACCACTAGATCAAAAGACAACTTACATGTGGGACAATGGAATTTGTCTGGCACAACGTATCGTTGAGAACAGATATATTCTTTGCATTTTTGAATTGGATGGCTTTTTTGTAGAAGCTATTTACTCAAGACGTAACAACAGAGTCAATGCGATATTACCGATTGCCGACATTCCAGAATGGGAGGGGTATGTTGATCAAGTGTTGACGAATTTATTGAAGTTAAACTAACATACGTAATAGCGTAATTGCAGCATATGCTACTGCAGTCGTAGATAATATTCGTGCCAATAGCATGGGGATAGTAGATTGAAATATCCACCCCATTGTCACAAGAGATGTTCCTATAAAATCTTTGCCCGATTCTAATTGTATGGCCAGAGGATGAGATGAATCAAATGAACTTAACAGTTCAATGGCATATTTGGCAATATGCCCCCCACAAATCAACAACGTATTTCCAACAGAGGGATTAAACTCCTCTAACAAGCTGCCAGTTCCGATTAATGCGCCAACCAATGCAACGATGGGACTTGCAATTACATTGAAAGGTAGAAACCAAATAGGCAATTGATGAAATGTTGTGGCTGTCCAAGCCATCGTCAAAGTTTGTGCGGCTATAGGAATTCTAACAATCAACCATTTTGGATTTGATATGACGGCAAGAATTGCTGCTGTAGCCACAAAGCTAAGTTGAGTGCCCAATTGTTGTGGAGCCCAAGGGTCCACCCATGCGACCACCCAGGCTGCTACTGCGAACCCTTGCCAAGGAAGAATAGGTCTTCCCGACCATTTGCCAATGCACGCTACGGTGACCATAATACCTGACCTTACCGCTGACCAGGGACTTCCACAAGCGACAACAAACAACCATATGCCAGACAGCCCAAAAGATGACAACCATCTTATTTCTCTTCTTCGACTTCGCAGAAATAATAGAGGCAAGCAGCCTACAATTCCTACATGATATCCACTTACTGCGAGCAGATGAGCCAAACCTGCCCTTGAGAATAAATCCTTTGTGTATTTAGGGATCCAACTTTTGTCACCTGTTGAGAGACCTAACATAAAGCCCGCTGCAGGTTGAAGAATCCCAGCAGATTCGAATTTGGTTTTCATTGTGTTTCGATAATAGAAAGGCAATGCATGCGACTCCTCAATTAAAGCAGTTATGTCGTGGTGTGCAATTGTTCCTCGAGGGGTAAACAAACCTCTACATCCAAGCCCTTCGTAGTATCCCCTTACATCAAACGTGCTTCGATGGGTCTGTTTTGGGAACTCATCCCAAGAACCCACAGCTGTCGTTTCAAGATCGGGAAAGACCAAGTTGCTGGGCCATTTGAACGCTACTTTTCCAACTTCTCTTGTGTCCCCATATCCATAAATATAATTGCCAAAACAGACTGGGGATGGTTTGCATGATGTAATCTTAAATGTATGAATTTCTCCATCTGGAAATGGTTTGTTGTGTAGTTCTACAAACGACCTAAAGACTCCAAGCAGACAACACAAAACAAATAAGCTATATCGTGCGTTAGAAAACCGATAACCCCATGTAAAACCTAACCAACAGCCACCCACACACCACACACAGAAGATCAACCACACTACATTTAAATCACCTAATCCATATGTACATCCAAACCAAAATGCAATCGCATAAGGAAGTAGGGGGGCGTAAGATCTCATGAATTGCGAAGAAAGAAAAGTCCGCTATTCGAAATCTATGTAATTTGTAGATGCAGGAGTGTGATTAACTATTCCTCAAAATCTTGTTTCGTCAGATCGGAAAACTTGGTGTGATTCTTTATGAAATATTGGGTGAGAATACTCTTTTTATACCGACCCGAATTGTTGGGAGTTGATGTGTTTCTAGCCACAACTTCTGCGCCTCGTTTGGAGAGCGTATTGGGTATCATTGAGAAGAAAGCCCAATGCGCTTTCACAACGGATAAAAAAAACTTGATTTCTCCTTTTATAAGGAACCTTAAAGCGGCAACCCCATCCAACAAGAGCCTTTTTGTGATAAAAAGCACAGGGAATCCGACTTGATTTTTGAGAAGTAAGAAGAGGTTGTTTCTAAAATTTAAATAGACTTTCAAGGGATTAGAAGCTGTCAAAGTGCCTCCGCCCAAGTGCTGAACACTTGTCGTGCCACATACGCCAACTTTATAACCTCGTGTCTTTAATCGCCAACACAGGTCGATTTCCTCCATGTGAGCAAAGAAGTCGGCATCAAAACCATCCACTTCATCCCATGCCTTCGCATCAACAAATAACGCAGCACCAGAAGCCCAAAACACTTCCGTATCATTGTTGTAATTCAGGTTTGTTTTTTCGATGGAATGAAACAATCTGCCAGCACAAAACATATAGCCATCTTTGTCTATATAGCCACCTGCTGCTCCTGCATACTCGTAATATTCATTGTTTTTATCATCCAATAGTATGGGAGAGCAAATAGACCAATCATTTTGCAACATCGATTTATTTACAGATTCAATCCAACCAGAACGTACTCTTACATCTGAATTTAGAAGGACATATCTGTCCGCATCTATTTTTTGAAGCCCCGCATTATACCCCCCTGCAAATCCGAGGTTTTCCTCAAGCCGTACAATTCCTATTTCAGGATAATTTTCGTTGATCCAATTCACAGAATTGTCTGAGGAACCATTATCTATGACATAGATGGGTGTATTTGAGAAGGTCACTACTGATGGCAAATAGGTCTGCAAATGATTTACACCATTCCAATTGAGGATTACGACGACAGTATTCATTATGGATTGTAAAAAAGTTCCTCAGGCTCTTCACGAGAAAATGTATTCCTTGGATTAAGTCTGTTAAGCTGTGTATCCGTAACTTTAAGTCTGTTTTCACGGGACTTGAGTATTTCAATCCAATCGTTGTTGCTTATTTCACCCGGCATATCTGAGTGAAGTATTTCTAAACATTCCAGCACAACATGGGGTGCGTAGAATAAAAACCGCCTGTTTGAGAACCCTGCGGTGTGATGGTAATGCCAAATCTCATAGGGGTAATAATCCGTGTTGTGATGTCGTTTTACGATGGAGTTGGGTCTGCCATATTTCAGATACACATACCCTTGATCTGTATCCGCGCCATGACCACTTCTACATCCACCGAAAATACTGTCAGCTACAGTGACTTCATTTCTGTAATTTAGCCACGATTTTGTTGGGTTTTCAGGGTTCCTTCGGACCCAAAATTGATCTAAGAATCCTTGAAGCATCTTCAGATCTCTGGTTGCTTTTAAGATCCCTAAAATCGTGTTTTGTTCGGAGGGAGATGCCAAAGGTAAATGATCTTCTATGTGCCGATAAAGGTGGTCTCTGTCAGTCCACTGGGCAGCGAATGGAGACAACGCAACGTCAGCATAGTTGTTCTCATCAGCCGGAGACCACCTGGAAATGGGGTAATTCATGGTGGTGATTTCAATGCCATCTCGGGTTTTAATCTCTATTTTTAAAAAACCTCCATCTTCTGGAGGAACAGCACCATCCACAGGTAAGACCTCAAATACAGGCACTACAGGAGCCGCTTTCAATCTTAAATATCTGGTATGACTGGGTGACCAATTTCCATTGCTGTTTGTAAAGCCAAACGACAATAGAAATAGTGAATCCAAACCGACAACCTGGTCTATGTTGTAAAGCTCTACGTAAAATCTAGCTTGATCTGCATTCGGAGCAATTGTATTGTCTAACAAAGGGATGATGTCAAATCCCGATCTGGAAAATGGACTTTCTTCACCATTGCTTAGTTTGGCATAAGCTTCAACCAGCATTAAGTCTGAAACATCAGGTTTGCCGCAGACAGAAATTTGAACATTGTCTTTAAATAAAAGATCTGTGCCTTCAACATTGACAGTAACTTGATAGTTTCCAGCACTCAAAAGAAACCGTTCAAGATGCATGTGGTCCGCTGTCCAAGCCTCAGTGGAATCAACTGTTTGCGGGCCTGAAAGTTGGATTTTACGAAATGCTTTTATTTGATCTCCCTGTTCAACAACAACCGTGAGTTCTGTAGAAGCAACCCACAGAGAATCCCCGAACGCCATAGACATTTCAGAGGCATTCAGCTCAATTGCGACATCCACAAATGATGTTTGATCCGCCAATTGAGATCTGAATATTTCTACACCCCAATTTTGAGCTGACAATTGGTTATATATCACAAA
>CAWVRV010000031.1:0-26285 GCA_963932755.1 uncultured Flavobacteriales bacterium
AGTTCCATTCTCATGTCGTAAACCCACATCAAGCTGTCCACAAGAACCGCTTTCCGTTCTAGATCACCTTCTGCTTTGGCCTCTTTTATCTCAGACTTAATAAATGTACTTCCGTTTGTATACAATGACTCTTGAACTTGTGGCGGGCAAACCGCGCATGCCTTCTCCCACTGAACATAAGCTTCAGAGTAGTTTTTCTGTGTTTTGTAACTTTTATAAACGCTAAGCGCTTCTTTACAAAGGATTTGCTTGTCCTCGGTGTCCCCATATTTTAAATCATTCTGCGCGAAAAAATTTAAAGGAATAGCGAACGCTATAAAAAGAAAGAGTTGTCTGCTGGTATTCATCACTTTTATCAATCGTAGAGTTTTGGTGTAAGCCAAAGATTTTTGAAAAATGGAGCGAGTGTCACTCCAATTTGGATTTTTAACAAAGATTCTTCAAGGGTACCTTCTAAAACTGTGCCATTCTCTGATTCAAGTCCTCGATGTCCCACTTCTACACCGAAGTGTAGGCGACTTGTTGAGCGACTTCCTTCAAGAGGGATAGTCATTCCGGCAGATGCGCGCCATCCTGACAATTGGCTTCCATTGTAGGCGATGGGGTAAGCGTCTAACGCGAACCCCGCTTTATAAGATGCCCCCCCAGAGCCAGGAACGATTGTAATTCCTAAAGAAGTGCGCGAGGCTTTTGCCCATGTTGCATCTCCATCAAGAATGTTTATCTGAAACAGAGAATCAGAAATAGATCCCCAATCTTCTTGCATATACTCTCCAGAAATCAGGAGTCTACTTCCGTTCGCTTGTTCATAAACGAGTGCCCCACCCGCTGAAAATTTTGCTGGAATACGTCCTTCAGCATCTAATTCGTTGATGTATGAAGCTGTATCTATCACGGTCTCTATGCTGCTGAGTAATTGAACGTTTTCTACGGTTTTCTCGTAATCGGTGTACAACAAAGTTTCTGGTGAATATGTTGCACCGATATACAATGTTGCCGATCCTTTGAAGTTTCGTTTTTCATCGTATTTGGCCCAAAGCAATTGGTAAGCCTGAGCTCCAAAGAGTCCTCCCAAAGATCGATGCCTCATGGATGTCCTCGTTCTGTTATCTAGATAGGTCACATCCTCAAAATCTAACCGGCCTGTTGAGGTTACTTCCCCAAACAACATGGAGACTTGAGCGCCAAGAAACAGCGCTCGACTGGCCACAAGAACACTGTCTAAATTGCCCGCGGAAATCCATTTCTTGCCCTTAAAAACATGAGATATTCCCAGATAACTTTTGGCGGTTCCGCCTGCTCCAGAATACGTTTCGACAATGTTACCAATGTTGTTATTTAAGGAATCGTTAAATGACCTTGATACATTATATCCTTTTGCAGAATAGGGGGTAATCCCCATCATGTAAGCTGTCTTTCCACCTGGTTTTTTAACGACCAAGGATATTGAACCAAGAGAGCCACTGTTGAAAGTCGCTGTTGAGTCTCCTTCTGTCATGTTTGCATTTGTACCATGAAGAGAAGTTTGTAACATCGTTGTAACACTTCCCGCTGCTGAAGCAGGTTGATCTGGATTGATGACAAACCCATCTAATATCGGTGCGCTCACACCTCCCATCATCAATTGAGGCGAAGACAATGTGGGTATTGCAAGACCCATCCCGAATCTTGACCAAGGTGATGTTTCTGTTTCTTGACCTAAGATACTAGTGGATGAAGATGTACACAAAATTAGTGCGAGTATAAAAAACAACTTGATGCGAATCAATTTCAACATGGTGTCAACATTAAATGTTCGATGAAAGTTGTATGTGACTAAATATTGCATAATACCCTTTTAGGGTCAAATTAGAATCCGCGAATTTCGGCCTTACTCGGCCGAGTTCCAAAAGTGAACAGTCTCCTCCTGTTAATATTACCCCAACGACCTCTTCGTCTCTAAATTGCTCATTTAATATCTCCCATCTTCCGATTATTTCCGCCGAAATTCCGTCAGCCGCACCCTTAATCATGGCTTCTTGAGTTGTCTTTCCGATGGTTTCTCCTTTAAACGGAGCCAACTTAGCCCAAACCTCTTTCTCCACTCCTAAAAGTGCCGCAGTTCCATCCCTCATCGCGTTTATTCGCATCGACAATCCAGGTGAGATGCTTCCTCCCAAATGGAGTCCGTCACACACCACATCAGTCGTGACACAAGTCCCTACATCAACAATCATCCACACCTTGCTTTGTTCGAGCCCCTGAATCATCCCTGATTGTAAAGCAAAGGCATTTGCCACACGGTCTGTGCCCAGAGAGCCGGGATTTTCGACTTCCGTTTTGAGTGGATGGGGATCTCCATGTTTTATTTCGGTGACCCCCCCCTTCGATCGGGTGCGCAACATCTCTGCGATTCCAGTATTCCAGTCACCACTTCCGGCCAACAATACACCATCGACTTGACCTTGAGGCAGATGCCCGAGACTCAAGTCTTCTCCTGGATCTAAATGTGTGACATCAACGAATGCACCATCCCGAAAAATCCCGATTTTCCATCTTGAATTCCCCTTTTCTACAATCCAAACAACAGTACCGCTTGTCCCTACTCCCATGATACAGTTCTCATAAAATGTTCTACATCTGAGAGCAATCGATCGATCACCGGAGCAGTGCTATCGGGGTTTGGTTTGTTGTCAAAGTACAAAGAGCCACGCAAGAAGTGTTTCGTGCTGTCCGTGACAAAAAACTGAATGGGCGTGGCTACAGGCCCTTCCAGGTGGTAAAGCACACCTCTTGCACCGCCTTTTGTTTGTTCATTAACAACACGAATGCGACGAATCCCATTTGCTTTGTGGTCGTGGCTAAATACCAGATCTTGCGCTTCTTGGATTAAGACATCGAGGTTGTTGTCTAACATCATGTCAGTGCAGTGAAGTCTGGCATTAAAAGTGGGGAAACGAACATTGTACCAGCATACATCTTTCTGCGATGATTTCACATCTTCAACAATGCTGTACAAGGGGATTTCAAATTCATACCCGCATAAACCATCGCTTTTTTTGAAATCTGTTTTCGGCAATTCAATTCTGAAATACCCTTCTGGTCTTGGTATTGATGGTGAGCTGCAACTTAAGAACCCACCTATGATTACAATAGAACAAATAAAGGGCAGATCTTTCATCATGATTATATCGCTGATCTGTCAGTACCAGACCCATCATCTTGTTCAAGCGAGGGAAGAATAATCTTCACTCGATCGATACGTTTGTGATCTCCGGCATCCACAAAAAGAGTGACATTGTTAAACACAATAAATTCGCCAATTTTAGGGATAGTCCCTGCTTGCTCAGTGACAAATCCACCGATCGTGTCGCTTTCCCCTTTTGCTTCTTCCCACCCCTGTTCATCTAAATCAAGGATTCTATAGAAATCAATTAGTGCTGTTTTCCCTTCCATTAAAAACGTGAGGTCATCTAGTCTGGAGTACGCCACTTCTTCAGCATCAAATTCATCTGTGATATCCCCGACTATTTCTTCCAACACGTCCTCTAAGGTGATCACCCCACTTGTGCCGCCGTATTCATCGACAACTAAAGCCATATGAACTTTTCTGCCTTGAAATTCACGCAGTAGGTCGTCAATTTTCATGTTTTCAGGAATGAAAAATGGTGCGCGAAGCAAACTGTTCCAAACAGCACTCTCGACATTTAACAAAGGAATCAAATCCTTTACATGTAAGATGCCTGCCACATCATCTACTGTTCCTTTGTGGATAGGTATTCTAGAAAACCCACTTGCGATTACTGCCGCTTTCACGACATCCCAGGACTCCTCTATGCTGAAGGCTGTGATATCGGTTCGGGGAGTCATTACCTGTTTGGCGTCTTTGTCGCCAAATTTTACAATACGTTCTAAAATTTCTTTTTCGTCTGTACTCCGATTCTCGTTGTCCGTTAGAAAAAGAGCGTTCTCAAGGTCTTTTGCAGATAAATCTTGTACAGGACGTTTTATGTTTCTGTCTAAGGCGCGACCGATTGCGACAAGTGGCTTCCAAAATGGAAAAAGTAGTTTTTGACAAACCAGGAGTAAGCCTGCTGTAAACCGTGCGACTCTCACATTGTGAGCGGTCGCAAACAGCTTAGGGATGACCTCTCCAAATAAAACCAAAAGCAAGGTTACGCCTGCAATGTGAATAACGATACCCAACCAAGGAGGGAGGGATGCTACTGGGAATAATTGCTGAGCGGTCACAGTAGCAATTAATACGATTGCCACATTAATCAAGTTGTTTAACACAAGTATTGTGGCGAGTAAATGTCTGGGGCCTTCTGAAGGGTTTGGGTTCCTCAGAAGTGAAAGTACATTGACTGAGGAGAGGCGGTCATCTCCTTCTAAGTCTTCTAAGTCTGAAGGTTTAAGTGAGAAAAAGGCAACTTCAGACGCAGAAATTAACGCGCTACACATCAACAGAACCAATATGAGTCCTGTCGCTAAGTAGGGGTTGAAAAATACCAAAAGGTCTGGGTCCACTGGTTGTGATTTGGTCAGAACGGCAGATCTCCTCCTTTTATTTCCTCACCCATTTCAGAAGAAATAGACGGCTCAACCACCTTCTTTACTTCAGGAGTTTCAGAAACAAAAGACCCAGGTGTGTCTGTTACTTTCTTGTCAAGCATTTGCATGACATCTGCTACAATCTCTGTAGAATACCTAGTAATACCTTGATTGTCATCCCATTTTCTGGTCTTCAATTTACCTTCAATGTAAACTTTAGATCCTTTTCTGAGGTATTTTTCAGAAGTTTCGGCCAAACCGCGCCACAATACAATATTGTGCCATTCAGTTTGCGTGATTCGCTCACCAGAATTTTTGTCCTTATATGTCTCAGAGGTTGCTACTGAGAAAGAGCAAACCGCGATACTGTTAGGTGTGTAGCGCATTTCTGGGTCTCGACCAAGGTTGCCGATTAAGATTACTTTGTTGATTCCTGCCATGTTAGCGAAGGTATGTATTCTTCACGAATTAGAACATTTTTTTACAACTTTTGATAGAAACTTGCTCCGGCGTTTCGTTTTCAATTGAATAGATGTATTTTTGCACTCCAATTCATGGGAGCTTTGCATAATTATTTGCAGAGTATTATTAGTCAAGCAACTACATTGAAAAAATGACAAAAGCGGATATTGTAAGTCAAATTGCAGATAAGACAGGTATGGAGAAGCACGATGTGCAGGTAACAGTTGAGGCATTTATGCGTACAGTACGTGACAATGTTGAAAGTGGAGAAAATGTTTATTTACGTGGTTTTGGCAGCTTTATTGTAAAAACAAGAGCAGCCAAGACAGGTAGAAATATCCTTGCAAAGAAATCAATCCGTATACCAGCTCATAACATTCCTTCATTTAAACCTGCGAAGGAATTTATGGTGAATGTTAAAACCAAAGTTGCGGTTTAACTCATTCCATGAGTTTTAGTTGAATAAAATATTAGACTCTAAGTCGACATCAATGTGGTGTTTGACCCTAACGAATAAAATTAGTTATCATGCCAAGCGGAAAAAAGCGCAAGCGTCATAAGATGGCCACCCACAAAAGGAAGAAGCGTCTTCGTAAGAATCGTCACAAGAAGAAGAAATAAGCGATATCTTTAAGCTGTTTTTCAGCTTTGAGATGTGTGTTTCTTTACTGCCTAGGTTTTGCTAGGTGATAATTTACGTGCCTTGAAATCAGAACTAATAATCAATTCAACTTCCAAAGGAGTTGAATTAGCAATCCTTGAAGAAGGAAAGCTCGTTGAGCTCCATCGTGACCCAGGTGATACCTCCTACAGAGTAGGTGATATTTACCTAGGTCGTGTAAGGAAAGTTATGCCAAATCTGAATGCCGGATTTATTGACGTTGGATATGACAGAGATGCCTTTCTTCATCACAGCGACTTAGGTGTTCAATATAAGACTCAGCAGAAATGGACGAAACTCGTAATGACAGGAAAGATGCCTGTAAGCGATATCGAAAAGTTCAAGCTGGAACCTAAAATTGAAAAACGAGGGCACATGAAGGACTATGTGAGTTCTTCTCAACTTGTTTTGGTGCAGGTCGCAAAAGAACCCATCAGTTCAAAAGGGCCACGTCTCTCGGCAGAGATCACCCTTCCAGGGAGGTTTCTAGTGCTCGTGCCCTTCTCGGACAAAGTCAGTCTTTCTTCTCGCATTAAGGGTGAGACAGAGAGAAAGAGACTCAAGAGTTTGATTCAAAGTATTAGGCCTCCAGGGTTTGGCATCATAGTCAGAACTGTTGCTCAGGAGAAGGGGTCTGCAGATTTACATAGTGATTTGTCTGATTTGATCAAACGATGGGGAGAGCTGTTTGACAATCTCAAAAGTGCCAAGCCAGGCAAGCGGATTCTTGGGGAGCTCAATAAGACGAGTACAGTACTTAGAGATGTTCTCAGACCTGAATGTGAATTGATTCGTGTCAATGATGAAAAACTTGCAGATGAGGTGAAAACCTATCTAAGCAGCATTGGGTCCGATCAAGCCGAAAGTGTCAGGTACATTAGGGATAAAGATCTCTTTAATTCCCTTTCTATTTACCGTCAGATTAAAGCCACTTTCGGGATCAAAGTCAGTCTACAGAGTGGGGCGTATCTCATCATTGAGCAAACCGAAGCGATGTTCGTTATTGACGTGAACAGTGGAGGGCGAAAGAAGGGAGCATCGACTCAGGAAGAGAATGCACTCCAGACGAATATAGAATGTGTAGATGAAATCGCACGATTGCTTCGCCTCAGAGATATAGGGGGTATTATTGCGATTGATTTCATTGATATGGCAAAACGTGAGCACAACAAACTGCTCACGGACACCATGAAAGCGGCCATGAAGGGTGACAAGGCGAAGCACAATATTGCATCACCAAGTAAGTTTGGAGTGATGGAACTTACACGACAAAGAGTGCGTGATGTTGCCAATGTCCAAACACAAGATCGCTGTCCTTCATGCAATGGCTCAGGCAGTATTCAAGCAGCCATTCTGGTGACAGATACGATTAAGTCTAGCTTAAAGTATTTTTCAAAAGGTGAAGGTCATAAAAAAATTACGATTTTACTTCATCCGATTCTTGAAGCCTACTTAGTCCATGGAGAACCCATCAAGCTTTTTAAAGGGTGGTACGGATCTTCAGTGAGAATAAAATGGGAAAAAGAATTGGGTATTGCACTCGAGCTAGAAAGCAATTCTTCGATGGAAATTTTAGAATTCCATCTCTACACAGACAAGGGAGAAGAGCTCGTCATAGCTTAATGGTCTATCGCTCCGGCGTGGCAATGTCTTTTGGATAACAGAGGAAGGATTTTACAACTGGGCGTGTCAGATGTGTCAGTGAAAGATGATCGTTCGCTTCTGCAAAATCCAAAACAGATCCATCCTTATACTTAATCAGGATACCATTCGGTGTATACGCTTGGTTTTGTATTGTGTCATTGGATACAAAGTAAGACGCTTCATCTGTCGTTAATCCCCATGCATCTGAAATCGTTTTGATGCGTTCATTCACTTCACGATCTGTAAAGGGTTGAGACCTGAGCTCTATTCGGAACAGTTTCCTGTCGAGTAGTCGAGCGCTTAATGTGGACAGAACTTTGTCGTCGTGATAACGCCACGACTTCATGGCACAATAAATATCGGAATCGTCGAGGTCACAAAAACAATCGAGGACTTTTGGGTCTGAAATGAAAGATTGTATGTCGTAATCGTTTTGTAAAAAACCAGACAATGACGGAGAGGCAAATAACTCCACCTTGTTTTTAGTGAGCTGTTTGGCTCTGCGCAGAATTAAAGTGAGCATATGTTCAGCACTGATCACCGTTCTATGTAAATACACTTGCCAATACATTAAGCGGCGAGCTACGATGAATTTTTCGATGCTATGTATGCCTTTTTCTTCAACAACTAACTTGTCATTCACAACCGACAGCATCTTGATGATCCGCTCTGAACCCACTTTCCCTTCTGTCACACCAGAATAGAAACTGTCTCGCGACAAATAATCAAGTCGGTCCATGTCAAGCTGAGAGGATACGAGTTGGTGAAGGAATTTTTTCTTGTATTCGTTTTTGAAAATTTGTATTGCCAAATCGAGCTTTCCATGAAAGTCAATGTTCAGGCGATCCATAATGATTGAGCTGATATCTTCGTGCTGTACTTCATTCACAATGCTGTGCTCTAAGGCGTGACTGAAAGGTCCATGACCTACATCGTGAAGTAAGATCGCAAAACAAACAGCCTCGTCCTCTTGAGGCGTTATTTCCACTCCCTTTGATCGAAGGCTATCGATCGCTTCCTGCATGAGGAACATGCTTCCCACTGCATGATGAAACCTGTTGTGAACAGCTCCAGGATAGACCAAATGACTGAGTCCCAATTGACTTATTCGCCTCAAACGTTGCACAAATGGATGGTCCAATATGTCCAACGTAAATGCATGACGAAGGGTAACGAAACCGTAAATGGGGTCGTTTAGGATTTTATGACGATTTGTCTTAGACATTATTGTTGACATGAATCTAGTATACGAAACGCAAATTACAAACGTTGATGTTTCTTTGCGCAAGATACTTAAGCACATGACGAGACAACCACATATACTTTGGGCCGATGATGAAATCGATATGCTCAAGCCTCACATCATCTTTTTGGAAGCGAAAGGATACTCTGTCACTCCAGTAAATAGTGGCGTAGAGGCCCTTGATATGGTGGGTGAAGAGTTGTTTGATTTGGTCTTCCTGGATGAGAATATGCCAGGGATTAATGGGATAGAAACACTTCAAAGGATCAAGAAAATGAGGCCTCACCTGCCGGTTATCATGATTACAAAGAGTGAGGAGGAGCATATTATGGAGGAAGCGATAGGATCTAAGATTAGTGATTATTTGATTAAACCGGTGAATCCCAATCAAATTTTACTTGCGGTAAAGAAATGTCTTGACGGAAAAAGGTTGTTAAGTGAAAAGGTGATGACTGACTATCAGCGTGACTTTCGTGAGCTCGGAATGAAAATGATGGACCGGATGGAGGCTGATGATTGGTACGAGGTCTACGGCAGACTTACGCATTGGACGCTTGAGCTTGAGAAGTCAGATGACGACAGTATGCAAGAGGTCTTAAGCATGCAATTTGAGGATGCGAACAGGCAATTTGGTAAATTCGTAGAGAGTCATTATGAAAGCTGGGTAGAGCAAGGAGACGGAAGTGGTCAGGGAGATGTTCCTTTGCTGTCTCATCGAGTGCTTCCACATTATTTACCTGAAGCGATTGAGACAGCCGGAGGTAGACAGGTGTTTTTGGTGGTGATAGATAATTTGAGATTGGATCAGTGGCGTACCATTGAACCGATGTTAAAGAATATATTTTCCATCGTGCGAGATGACAAATACATGAGTATCCTGCCTACAGCAACTCAATATGCGAGGAATGCACTGTTTGCGGGTATGATGCCTGCAGATATTCAGCGTTTGCATCCAGATTATTGGATCACAGAAGAAGATGAAGGTTCGAAAAACAAGTACGAGGCAGAGTTGCTCAAGTCGTTGTTAGATAGACTAGGCATTGAGGGCAAGACAAGCTATCACAAGGTTACAAACCTGGCAGCTGGAAGAAAACTAGCCGACCAGTTCCATGAAACAAAGGGGGAGACTCTGACTACTTTGGTCTATAATTTCGTAGATATGCTAAGTCACGCTAGAACAGATATGGAGGTAATCAAGGAACTTGCCGATGATGAAGCAGCATACAGATCCTTGACGTTAACATGGTTTGAGCATAGCGCTTTGAAAGAACTTTTAGATAAAATGGCCGCAGCCAACGGAAGAGTGATTGTCACAACGGATCATGGAACTGTCAAGGTGAACAATGACATCAAGGTGCGAGGTGACAGAAGTACAAATAGCAACCTTAGGTATAAAGTAGGTAAAAACCTGGGGTACGAGAAAAAAGAGGTTTTTGCCGCAATGGATCCAGAGAAGTTTGGCCTCCCTAAAAACCATGTAAGTACAGGATATGTATTTGCGCGCGAGAGAGACTTTTTTGTGTATCCAAACAATTATCATCAGTTTGTAAAATATTTTAAGGATACATTTCAGCATGGTGGTGTGAGTTTAGAGGAGGTCATTGTCCCTTTTGCGATTTTAGATGCCAAGTAAATAAAATGAAAGAAGAAGCAAGCTTAGAAATCATATTGGAGATTGAGGCGTATGCGTTAAAAGACTTGGATGATGTCGCAACACAGCTTTTAATGAAGTTGCCCGACAATGGAGTCGTTGCACTACACGGAGCGATGGGAGTCGGGAAAACTACCCTGGTGAAGACATTATGTAGCATGCTCGGTGTGGTGGATGAAGTCTCAAGTCCGACCTACGGATTGGTAAACGTATATGAAATACCAGGAAAAGGTCAGGCTTCCAGCAGAACGATTCATCACATTGACTTGTATCGATTGAAAGATGTAGAAGAGGCGCAGGAAGCTGGAGTGTTCGATGCGTTTGAGCAGCAAGGCCTATCGTTTGTGGAGTGGCCAGAACGAATATCCCGTTCCTTGCCTGATCATGTTTGGTTGTTAAAAATTGAGGAATCGATGTCTGAAACCTCAGATGAGACCTCCGACGCCAAAAGAAGACTAACTTTGTTACGTCAAATACGTAGTTAGGCGCCAAGAAATCGTTAATTTCACCAAGATATGGATACAGGACGAAAAGCCATTAAAGCATTAGCTAAAGAAGCGGCCCTATTGCCTCAGGAGGAACTTCTTCAGGTAAAGGCGGGTCAGGAAGACCTTACAATTGGAATTCCAAAAGAAACAAGCCTTCAGGAAAAGAGAGTTGCATTGGTTCCTGAAGCTGTCGCATTGCTCGTCGCACATGGTCATGAAGTATTGGTTGAATCTGAAGCGGGAATGTTGTCACACTTTACAGACATCGACTACAGTGAGTCTGGGGCTAGAATTATTTACGATAGAAAGAAGGTGTTTCAGGCTGCTTTGGTCTTAAAGGTTGAGCCACCCTCTGTTGAGGAAGTAGGTATGATGTCTCGGGGAGCTACGCTCGTCAGTGCGCTTCAACTTAGCGTACAGAGTGAAAATCTTCTGGAAGAGTTAGGGAAAAAGAAGATTACAGCGATCGCATGGGATTATTTAAAGAATAAAAACGGACTTTTTCCTCTGGTACGTGCGATGGGTGAAATCGCAGGCAATGTGTCCATTCTCATTGCTGGCGCGTTGCTTTCAGGAGAGAAGAGCAGGGGGACCCTGCTTGGAGGAATCAGTGGAGTAAGGCCATGCGAAGTCGTCATATTGGGCGCTGGTACTGTGGGGGAGTTTGCAGCAAGAGCAGCGATGGGTTTGGGAGCGCATGTGAAGATTTTTGATGACAGACAGCATCGGTTGGTTCGTATTCAACAGAGTTTGGGGACTAGGGTTTGGACTTCTACGATACAGCCTTCAGCGTTAAATGAAGCGTTAAAAACAGCAGATGTTGCGATTGGTGCGTTGCGCGGTGAAGGCCAAAGGACTCCTGTAATCGTTAGCGAACCCATGGTAAGCGCAATGAAAGAAGGCGCAGTAATTATCGATGTGAGTATTGACAAAGGAGGATGCTTTGAAACCTCGCGGATGACCAGCCACGAAAACCCCACTTTCGTTCATCATGACGTGATTCACTACTGTGTTCCGAATATTGCTTCAAGCGTATCAGGAACAGCCAGTCAGGCTTTGAGTAACATCCTCGCTCCATTTATTTTAGGGGTCGTATCTGATGGAGGTCTTGTGCCGTCTATTAGAAACTCAAATATTGTGAAGTCTGGAGTTTACATGTACAAAGGGGTGATCACCCATCAAGGGATCGCAGAAGAACGAGGTCTTTCTTATAAAGAATTAGATCTTCTCCTGGCGGCCTACTGAAACAGCATTTTCTGACGTTTTAAGGGGTGCGGATGGTTTATTTTCCGCCGACAACCTTCCTGATCTCGTGAAGTTTCATGAGTGCGTCTAGTGGAGTAAGGTTGTCAATGTCTATATCTAACAATCGATCACGAACATCCTCAAGTGCAGGATCGTCTAATTGAAAAAAGCTCATTTGCACGCCCTCTTCAGATTTTGTATTTGAAGAAACCGGAAGCTTCACGGGGTCTACTTTGGGTCCTGTCTGCGTTCCGGATTTATCTCTCTTGTGTTCTTCTAATTGGACGAGGACTTCTTCTGCTCGGCGAACAAGACTACGAGGCATGCCTGCGAGTTTGGCCACATTAATTCCGAAGCTGTGGTTTGAACCTCCAGCGACAAGCTTTCTGAGGAACACAATCTTTCCGCCTACTTCTCGAACACTGACGTTGTAATTTCTTATCCTAGAAAAGATGGCTTGCATCTCATTTAGCTCGTGGTAGTGCGTCGCAAATAATGTGAGAGGTCTCAATTTGTCTGACCCGTGAAGGTATTCTGCGATTGCCCATGCGATGCTTACACCGTCGTATGTGCTTGTGCCTCGTCCGATCTCATCTAGAAGAACCAAACTCCTGTCTGTGATGTTGTTCAGGATCGATGCGGTTTCGTTCATCTCAACCATAAACGTAGATTCTCCACTAGAGATATTGTCTGAGGCACCGACCCGCGTAAAGATTCGATCTAGTATTCCGAGCTCTGCACTTCTTGCTGGAACGAAACTGCCACATTGAGCCATCAGGGAGATAAGTGCTGTTTGTCTGAGGAGCGCACTTTTTCCGGCCATGTTTGGTCCGGTAATCATCAATATTTGAGCGTTGTCTGGATTGAGAGCGAGGTCGTTTGCTACGTACGATTCTCCCAAAGGAAGTTGTCGTTCTATCACGGGATGACGGCCTCCGACGATGCTTATCCCATGCGACTCCTTCATTCTCGGTCGTGTATATCCGAAATCTGTAGCCACCTCAGCAAAACTCACCAGCACATCTGTTGCGCCTATGGCCCTTGCGTTTGTGATTAATTCAGTGGTGTTTTTTACGGTCTCTGACACCAGGGATTCATACAGGCGTTGTTCCATATACAGCGCCTTGTCTTTCGCATCTAGAATACGTGTTTCCAGTTCTTTAAGCTCTTCAGTAATGTACCTTTCCGCTTGCGTTAGCGTTTGCTTCCTGATCCACTCTTCAGGCACTTTGTCCTTATGTGCATGCCTTACTTCCAGATAGTATCCGAAAACATTGTTAAAGCCGATCTTCAGTGACGTTATTCCTGTGATCCCTGTTTCCCTGATGCGGATCGCTTCAAGTGCTGTGTCACTTTCAAAGGCCAAACTTCTAATTTCATCGAGTCCTGCATCTACTCCTGCTTTGATTACCGCTCCTTTCCCCACTTGAGTAGGTGCTTCATCTTCCAATTCCTCAGTCAGTCTTTTAAGGAGGTCATCACAAGGCGAAAGACGCTCCAATGTTGGAATCAGGGCCTCCTCCCCAGCCGTTACTTCTGCAATCATGAGTACCGCTTCGAGTCCGCGTCTTACCTGAACGAGTTCTCTTGGATTAATTCTGGCAGAACTGGCTTTCGAAGCCAGGCGCTCCAAATCTCCAACTCCAGATAGTATTTTCTTCAATTGACTCTGCAGTTGTTCGTCCTCAGACAAAACAGAAACAGCATTCTGCCTCAGTTCAATTTCTTGAATATCTGTAAGGGGCATCACCAGCCATCTCCTCATCATTCGCGCTCCCATGGGCGTCGATGTTCGATCGATGTTGTCAGCGAGTGACTGTCCATCGGGGTGTGTGGGATAGAGAATCTCCAGATTTCTAACGGTAAATCGATCAAGCCACATCCCATCTTGCTCTCTCAACCTCTTCACACCCTGAAGGTGCCCAAGTTTTGTGTGATGCGTATATTCTAAATACTGAAGAATGACTCCTGCGGCAATCTTTGCAAGAGGTGCGTCATCTAGCCCAAACCCTTTCAGTGAGGTCGTGCCAAACTGACCATGTAATTTTTCTGTTGCAAATTCCTCGGAAAAGACCCAATCATCGAGTTTTGAGATGGGCGTATCATCTCCGAACAGGGATTTTAAATCATTTTCAAATTGTTTTTGGCATACCCACTCCTTGGGATTTAGACTTTTTAATAGCCTGTCAATCCAATCAGGATCACCCTCTGCTGCCATAAACTCGCCCGTTGAAATATCGAGGAACGCGACTCCACAACCTTTTCTAGTCCAGTGTATCGCTGCCAGATAATGATTCTCGCTTGATGTGAGGACCTGATCGTGCATGACAACCCCTGGAGTCACCAATTCGGTCACACCTCTCTTCACAAGGCCCTTTGCCTGCTTAGGGTCTTCCAACTGATCACAGACCGCAACCTTCAGCCCAGACCGAACTAATTTAGGTAGATAATTGTCTAAAGAATGATAAGGAAACCCTGCGAGTTCGATCTCAGATGCGCTCCCACTTCCACGTTTGGCCAAAATAATATTGAGCACACGTGCAGCAACAACGGCATCTTCTCCGAATGTTTCATAAAAATCTCCTACGCGAAAAAGCAGAATGGTGTCCGGATGTTTTTCCTTAATCCGGTTATATTGCTTCATCAAAGGTGTAACCTTACCTGCCACGTCTTCTTTTGTTTAGAATAGTCGTGACCAAATTAGAAAGGTTCTTCCCTACAACACCTCTAGAAGTGCAATGATTGTCCACAAGTGACAAACAATTGGCGGGTATCTATGCCACTTTCAATTCTTGAGATGCAATATTCCCCTTGTGACCTTCACAATATTTTCTATCTACGACGAGCTTTTTCACGTCGCTACTTGGCAGTTCAAACATATCGTCCGTAAGAACAGTTTCAAGGATCCCTCTCAATCCACGCGCTCCGAGCTTAAATTTTAGCGCTTGTTCAACGATCCAGTCTAGTGCGTCAGCTTTAAACTTCAATTCAATATTGTCAAGACTGAATAAGTGTATATACTGTTTGATAATTGCATTCTTGGGCTCCGTGAGGATGCGTCTTAATGCATTGCCATCTAAAGTATTCAAGTGAGTAAGGACTGGGAATCGGCCTACAAGCTCAGGAATTAACCCGAAACTTCTTAAGTCTGAAGGAGCAATGTGAGACAAAATATTTTCATCATGTTTTGAGGTCCCTTTGCTCTTGAATCCAATTGTAGATCTGCTGATGCGACGTTCTATGTGATTCTCAATTCCAGAAAAGGCCCCTCCACAAATAAAGAGAATGTTCTGCGTATTTACAGTAATGAGTTTTTGTTCTGGGTGCTTTCGACCTCCTTGCGGGGGGACATGCACATCCGTTCCTTCAAGCAGTTTGAGCAATGCTTGTTGGACGCCCTCTCCGCTTACATCTCTCGTGATCGATGCGTTGTCACTCTTCCGTGCAATTTTATCGATCTCATCGATGAATACGATCCCCCTCTCAGCGGCTTCAACATCAAAATCTGCAGTCTGTAAAAGTCTAGAAAGCACACTTTCAACATCCTCTCCGACATAACCCGCTTCAGTCAAAACAGTTGCATCTGCGATGCAAAAGGGAACGTCTAGCATCCTTGCGATTGTTTTTGCCAGCAGTGTTTTTCCTGTACCCGTTTCACCGACTAAAATTACATTCGACTTGTCAAGTTCAACTTCGCTCTCATCTGTCGGAGGATTGAGAAGGCGTTTGTAATGATTGTATACTGCAACTGACAGTGTTCTTTTTGCCTTTTCCTGTCCGATCACATATTCATCGATATGTTCTTTTATCTCGACGGGTTTCTTGAGCTCGAGTTCAAGTTTTCCGTCAACATTCTTGTCGCTTTCGTCCTCTACAATTGTATCGGCTTCCTTCACGCAAACATCACAGATATGGCCTGAAATTCCAGCAATAAGAATTTCTACATCATCTTTTTCCCTTCCGCAAAAGGAACAAACAGCATCGTTTTCTATTGCCATCTCATTCTCAGATTATTCTCGTAAACGACTTATTGACGACTCAATACTTCATCAATCATCCCATAATTCTTAGCTTCTTCAGCAGTCATCCAGTAATCTCTGTCACTGTCCTTCCAAACGTCGTCGTATTTTTTGCCGCTGTGGTGCGCGATAATTTCGTAAAGCTCTTTTTTAAGCTTTTGAATTTCACGTGCCGTAATTTCAATGTCAGAAGCTTGTCCTCTTGCGCCTCCTAATGGTTGGTGGATCATGATGCGACTGTGCTTCAGTCCCGTTCGTTTTCCGGCAGCACCACCACACAGAAGTACAGCTCCCATAGAGGCAGCCATTCCCGTACATATCGTTGCGATGTCAGGACGGATGTACTGCATTGTATCGTAAATCCCCAAACCAGCGTATACACTTCCTCCTGGAGAGTTAATGTAAATCTGAATGTCTTTTTTCGGGTCGGTTGACTCGAGAAACAACAGTTGCGCTTGAATAATGTTGGCGATGTAATCATCGACTCCTGTACCCATAAATATGATGCGGTCAGCCATTAAACGAGAAAAGACGTCAACTTCACGAAAGGGCATTGCTCTCTCCTCAATAACTGTACGTGTCATATTCTCAGGTCCGTATGCAGACGATATGAAATCTCCAACAGTGTGGCTGCTTAACCCCTGATCCTTGACGGCAAACTTTAAAAATTCTTTACGATTGTTCATGGTGCTTGATAATATGTCTGCAATTTAGTCTTCAACACTTGATTTAATACATGTGTTTTCCTCGGATATTCACAAACGATATATAGCAATCTATCGTTGAATACCTACATAAATTATTTTACCGCTGCGGCAAGTTCAGAGAACTTTTCATAAGAAACCGACTTGTCCTTAATACTGACTTGCGTTTTAAGGTAATCCACCACCTTCCGTTCGATAATTACATCTGCAATTTTCCTTCTCTCTTCTTCTTTTGCAAGAACGCCTTTCGCCACTTTGTCCATCGCTTCTTCATCTAAAGGCATGCCATACTGAGCATACTGAGCGCCGACGAATTTGCGCGCCTCAGACTCCAGTTCATCTGCTGTAATCTTCATCTCCTGATCCTTCATGACTGTTTGTTGGAGCAATTGCCATCTCAAAGAATCAGCATATCCAGCAAACTCGCTTTCGATCTGTTCTTCAGTGACGGGTTTGTCATTAGAAAGCTTAATCCAGCGCTTTAAAAACACTTCTGGAAGAGGGATCTTCATGTACTCGATCAAGTCCACAATAAATCGGCGTCGAAAGACCCATTCAGCATCTCTGTCGAAATGACCTTCAAGATCTTTTTCAATGCGAGATCGGAAATCTTTTTCGTCTTTTACTTCCCCCTTTGGATATATTTTGTCAAACAATGACTGCCCTACTTCGTGCGGATTCAGTCTTTTAATCTCTTCAACAGTAAATTTAAAATCACCCTTCAAAGAGTGAACCTGCTCATGTGAAATCCCAAGCATTTTGCCCAGGTCTTCATGGTTCTTACTCACTTTATGAGGATCCACCACAATGTCTGAACCTACCGAAAGACCTATAAGTGTCTTTTTTGTTTCTTTGTCGTCAGTGAATTCAATTGAAATAGAGCTTTTGTTGGTAATTCCTTCTTCCAAGTGCGCTCCACTTTCATCCAGTTGAACAAATGTTCCAATGAGCATATCCTTTTCCTCAGATGTCTCCACATCGCTGACCGTGCCGTGCTGACGCTGCATGTCAAGTACACGATTGTCGATGGCTTTCTTGTCAACGGGTAAGGTGTGTCTTGTAAACCGTGCTCTCCAGCCAAATTTTAGCTCTACAACAGGAGCCAGTCCCAATTCATACGTAAACGTAAATGCGTCGGGATTCTCCCAATCCCCTTTTTCTTCTTGATCTTCAACCGGTATAGGGTTCCCTAAAACATGCAGTTTGTTTTCCGCAATGTGTTTCTGAAGGCTCTCACTTAAAAGTTTATTGAGCTCGTCAGCCAAGACCGTTTTGCCATACTGCTTTTTCACAATGTCCATTGGAACCTTCCCTTTTCTGAACCCTGGCATCACAATTTGTTTGCGTTGGTGTTGCAGAATCTTGTCACATCGTCCTTCGTAATCCTGTTTTTCCAATTTAACAGTTACTTGCGCTCTAAGCGCATCAATAGGTTCCTGGGTAATATTCATGGCGTTCTAATATAGAATCTGCCCGTTGTTTGGAATTGTGCGGGTGGAGGGACTCGAACCCACACACCTTGCGGCACCAGAACCTAAATCTGGCGTGTCTACCAATTTCACCACACCCGCATTCCAAATCGGGGCGCAAAGATAGGACCAAGGAGCGTAACAACACGAATAAATTTATAGCGAACACCTGTTTATTTGTTTTACACGGGTTTCACATGAGATCGCACCTTGCAAAGATGAAAGTTCAAGGTGCAAATATTGTTGTAACAGTCCGGATTTATTCCGTGATCCTATCTCTTCTATGTCCTTCTGTTTTCAATGCCCAAAGTGAGTTTCAATCATCCTTACGCACGGACTTTGTGTTGTCTGACACATTTGAATGGAATATACGTGGAGAACAAATCATTTGGGGGACCAAATTTCATTCATTCAATGTCGAAAAAAGCATCAAGTCAATTCCAGGATCGAGAGTAGGGGGTAGTTGGTGTGGATGGGAAGCGTGGAACAGCAGTGAGGTTTGGTGGGGCCATGAGAAACTGATAGGTGTTGTAGAAGAGAATATTGTGATTTACGCCTGGCTGAATTTGGGGGCGCAATTGGAAACCTTGCCAGAATTACACAAACGCTCTTGGCGCATGATATCCTGTTCAGGCGTAACAACATCTTTTCCATCTGGCAGTTGTTCCTTGATGATCTCACCGGATGTGATGGGTGTAGAATGGCCTTGGAGTGTGTCGGGGTTAATCACCCCACCCAACATGCATGGATTTCAAGTTGGGTTGGGCTTACACTCAAGTTTATATGGCAGAGACTGGCACCTTCTTTTGGGGGGTAGGTTGGACAAATTAAATGCTCACTTGACTGTTGAAGGACCAGATTTAAGAGTTTCTTGCAGTCTGGTTCATCATGGAGCATTCACGAAGTCTCTAAGTCACAGATATGGTTCATTTGGAGGCAATTCTCAATGGAGGGTGTCGTGGTAAGAAAAAAGAGGACATTGATTTTATTGTTGTCTTTTCTAGGTGGATTGTTTCACAATGTCCTGTTGTCGCAATCTCTTTTGGCCATCAATAAGCTGCTCATACCGGCCATAGAAGAAGGTTGGATGGAGGTCTCGGATGCTGAACTAATCAGGGTTCATATAGAAAAATATGGTTGGCCGGTGGTGCCAGAAGAGGTTTGGGCGATCTCTGGATTAAGACCGGAATGTTCCGAAAGAGTATTAAAAAGTACAAAGTGGAGAACATGGTGTGAGTGGGGGAAAGAAGACGTGTCCGGAGAAACGTACGGGCCTCAACGGAGTCAATTAAAATGGAGTGTTGTGGGGCAGGCTGATTTAAATGAGGAAGAATATGTGGGTTCTTATGTGGGTTGCGTCGCGCGTATGAAGGGAGGTCATTGGGGCTTGGTTGCTGAGCGAGATGTCGGAGAGGTTGGGATAGATTTTGTAGGAGGATACATCCAAGGGACAGGAAATCAAGGGGTCACCTGGATTTTAGGTGACCATCGCGTTCATTGGGGTTCAGGCGCAACTATTGACAGGTATGACCCCTTTCAATCCATGAGATCTCCCCATAGATTGGGTCAGGTTAGCAGAGGTTTTGATGGCGTATATTCAGGAGATGGCTCTCCTTTTAGACGAGGGATTGCCGTTCGGAAAAACATGGGTTTATGGTGGTTTGCATCCTCATTGGATTCACAGAAGAGAGCATTTACTCAGAACTCTTTGTCTGAATTTACGTGGTTCGATACGGGCCTTCATCGAGATCAAAATGAACTCAATAGATCCGTGATTCGTGTGAATCGATTTGGGTTTTCTGCATTTCGAGTGAGTAAACTTTTCCAAATTGGTTTTGTAGGTGAAATAGGCCAAACCGTCGGGTCTACTTTCTCTGGATTATTTGGGGCTGTGTTTCGGATGGAAAAAAATGCGTTTAGTTTTGAAACGGAGGTGGGAATTTTTAGAAGTGATTTCACGATGCACCACCGTGCAGTTCTAACAGCCAGTAGAAATTTCTTTCTGTTTTCTTCAATCGATAAGACGAGTCTTCTTCATCCAGGAACAAATTGGGGGGTGAAGGCGAGCGCTGTAAATCAATGGGAGGGAATCGTAGGTTTCTCTATAGGCCCTGACAACAAAAGATTTGTCGTTAAATCTGAAATGGATCATGGTGGTGCTTCGCTGCGATCTACCATGAGTTGGAATCACCCGATTTTACATGCGGGTAAGGTTTTATCTAGACTTAGCATTGATTGTAATATTGAGGGAGAATTTACATTTGGTGCGAGATTGAGGTGGGATGTGGATCTTTTCAGATTGACGGCAGAATTGTATAAATCGAGGGACAGTTCACCTGGTTTTGGCAGAGCTTTCAGGGTGGATGTTAAAAGTCGAAGATCAATTACTGTTGCTGTAATGAATGGCGTTGATGGTATGGAAGGCAGATTGTTCCAATTGCTTCCTACAGCAAGAGGATACCGATTGTTTTCAGTAGGTGATCCGACATCCCGGGCAATAGTTTCCTTTGATATCATCCCCGATAGGTTGGTTTTTTCGATTGAAAAGGTTTGGTCTGTTTGGGAAAACACAACTTCAACACATCGAATCTCAATACGACTTGAAGGCAAGTGACGGTAGATGTATCTTGCAGACTCATATGAATTCAAATTGACCTATGGCAAATACTTCAGATATTAAAAATGGCATGTGTTTGAATCACAACAATGGATTGTGGCAAATTGTTGAATTCCTCCATGTCAAGCCGGGTAAGGGTCCCGCATTCGTAAGGACCAAATTAAAGAATATTGAGACCGGCAGGGTCGTGGATCACACCTTTAATTCAGGTTTTAAGATCGATCCAGTGCGGATAGAAACACGTGAATATCAATACCTTTATAATGATGACATGGGTTTTCACTTTATGAATTGCGAGAATTACGAGCAGATATCCATTGAGAAACATCTGATTAATACCCCTGAATTTCTGAAAGATGGCCTGCATTGTCTTGTTCTTTTTTACGCAGAGGAAGAACGGGTGATTTCCTGTGAACTCCCGCAGTTTATTGAGGTGGAGATTACATATACAGAGCCAGGAATTAAAGGAGATACTGCCACCAACACCCTCAAGCCCGCAACTGTAGATACAGGCGTTGAAATAAGAGTGCCTTTGTTTATTAATACAGGAGATTTTATTAAGGTGGATACGAAGAAAAAGGAATATTCTGAGAGAGTTAAGAAGTAATTCGGCCAAAAAAATCAGATGACAAAATCGCGGGAATCAAGACTCATTGAAAAGCTAGAACTCAGAGAGTTTAAGCTAAACGCACTCTTGGAAGTTACGCGCGCGATTAACGCTCAATCGTCCGAAAAAGAGCTTCTTAACCAATATAGCAACGCTCTTCAAACATATTTGGGGATAAGTAGGATTGTCCTTTATGCCCGTGATTTAGGTGGGTCGTTTTGGCGTTTACTTGTCTCGAATGGTGTGTCGGGATTTGTCCCAGAGACACAGCCAGCTCATTTTTTTGAAAAGCTAAATTCCGGAGGTATTTCTATTGCCGGAGGTGATGGATTAGATAATCACGCCTTCGATGTAGTTGTTCCTGTATCCCAAAACGATGAGGTCATCGCTTTCGTTCTTGCCGGTGACGAGAAAGAAGACACCAGGGGGATGAGTCCCGTAGTGAAGCACCTTAATTTCCTTCAGACACTGACGAATATTCTAGTTGTGGCGTTAAGAAACAGAGAGCTTGTAGACGAGAATTTAAGGCAAGAAGGCATCAAACGAGAATTAGAACTCGCGGGTGAGATGCAGTCCATGCTTGTGCCGAAATCTTGGCCAGTAGATGCGCAAATTGATGTTTCCGGCTATTATCAACCTCACCATCAAATAGGGGGTGATTACTACGATTGCTTCGAATTGGGAGCGGAGTGTATTGTTATTTGTATGGCAGATGTAAGTGGAAAGGGGATAGGTGCAGCGCTACTCATGTCAAACTTCCAGGCAAATGTGAAAGCAATCTTTCAGGGAGATGACAGTGATCTTATTTCGAAAGTCAAGATCTTAAATGAGCGGGTGATGGAGAGTGCGCAAGGAGAGAAATACATTACTTTTTTTGCTGCCATTTTCCACCGATCGTCCAAACGAATTAAGTATGTTAATTGTGGCCACAATCCTCCACTTTGGATAGACGAGAAAGGTGTTTCCTCTTGTTTGGAACTGGGTTCAGTAGGTTTGGGTATGTTTGATCAGCTTCCTACCATTGAGTCTGGTGAATTGATGGCCCTTCCAGGAAGTTCTTTGATCTGTTATACCGATGGTCTTGTAGAACAAGAAAACGCGGAGGAGATTGCCTTTGGAATGTCTCGAATGGAACAAGTGGTAAGAGATCACATCAACTCACCCTTGGATGAAATGCATGTTGAGATGGTCAAAGAGTTGTCAAAATTTCGAGGGGCAACTCCACTCTTAGACGATACGGCTTTGTTGAGTTGCAGATTTAAGTAATCTGGAATCGTTCCTCTGTTTCAGCTCGATGTCAAGAACAACCAAAAGCACCAAAAACCCCCAAAACGGAGCATTTGCTTTGTCTGTGTCTAGATAGTTGTTTAACACGCCATGTATAAAGTAGCTCATCAGACCCAGATAAACTGAGACAGCTAGATTGCGGTCATCGGGATTCTTCATGTTTCTCCAAAGGCGAAACCCAATTTTTGAGGTCCACCAAATCAATAAAATCATAAAGAGTGCCCCAAGAACGCCTTGCTCTGCGAGCGGACCGAGATATTCGCTGTGCGCATTTCCGCCATCCGCATTGTTTGTGCTAATGATTGTTTTGAGGTCAGATTTTTGAAACGGAGCGTACACGAATTGGTATGTGCCCGGACCCCATCCTGTGATCGGTCGTTCTTTAAATAAGGCGATGGCACAACTCCATCGATTTAACCTTTCAAGGTTTGAGTCATCGCTTGATACGTTAGATATAGACTCCACGTGTTCCGTGAGATTGTCTGATGAGTCCTGTTTGTTACGTTGTAATTCTATGATGATTGAATCTTTACTCGTCCAAACCAATGCGAGCATAATCACTCCAATACCTACAAGCGTCTTCAGTTTAAAGCCGAATCTCATTGCAGCATAAATCGCAGCAACGACAACAAGTGAAACCCACGCAGCTCTCGTAAAAGAAAAGACAAGCCCCAAAGCGATGACCCCAGTTGCAATCGCCAGCATCACCTTCGTTAATGTGGGGCGGTTGCGTTTCGACAACAAGGCAATGGCAGGAGGTAAAAACATGGCCATCACTGCGCCATATGAAGTGTGGTCCTTAAAAAAAGGTTTCATGACCCAGTGGCCGGCATGCTTTTCAAAACCGAATGCAGAGTGACGGATCAGCGTATAGACGATCACGATACAAAGTGGAAAAATCATCAGCATGACCATGCGTTCACGATACTCGGGTTTGTGAAGCATGATGTGTCCAAGAAAAAAGAAAAAAGAAGCAACAAACCACGCTCTGGAGATTGTGAACTTAAGAGATACGATGGGGTCAAAACTCGTCACTGTTGTGATCACCATCCACAACATCATCAGACCGACGATGATGGATATAGGGTGCGTAAAGAGTCTTTTGTCAACGGGCCATCCTTTTAAGGATCTAAAGACAAAGATTAACAATCCCAGAAACAGCAAGGGTTCCGTCGGCATATATAAACCCAGGTCAGTGTCACTGAATTCCTGTAGATTTAAACTTAATGGGACTGAAAATAAGATGACTCCGATGAATAAATCCATTCGTTTCATTCCCCACCAAGACAACAATATCAAGAAGGGAAATACAGCGAACCATATAAAGTCAAAGTAAACAGCAATGCCTAACAATGCAGAGAAAATCGAAGCCCCAATCAGGGCCGTTCTGTCCGTCAATCCAGAGTTCACTTATTGCGAATTTCGGCTCCCTTGATGCTGTCAAAAATGAGTAATAAGATAAGGGTCATCGCAATTGAAGAAATTGCACTCACGACGACGATAAACCATCTTACTGGATAGGACTTCTTATCTGCTGCTTGGGCATAATCGACAACCAGGCTAGATGGCAATTGTGTCGAGGCATCAACCTTCATCAGGTCGTATCTCTTTTTAAGCGTTGCGAGTTGTTCGTAGGCCGGTTCCAGGAAATTCGTCAACTTGTTGTACTTGTTTGCCAGCTTCGAAATCCGTTCCAAATCATTCTGAATGATTCTGGCGCCTTTCATGTTGTTGTCTGCCACAGCTCTTCCATATTCTGCAGTGAGCCCTTCAACTTGTGCTTCGAAATCATACATGCCTTGGGCGTGGAGTTCCCCAAGACCATCCTCTGCTTCTTGAATTTCTAGAACAGCATTGTTGTATGAACTTTCAGCCAATATTAACGCATTTTGAGCTCTGTCATTTCTGAGCGAATTCGCAAGGCTATCGACCAAGTAAACCAGGTCATTTGCAATGTCCTTTGCAATGTTTGGGTCTGTATCCAATACGTGTATTCTGATAGAGCCAAACCTGGTTAAATCCGCTCCAACATTGCTGTCGTACTCTTTTTGAAGGAGTGTTCTAGATCCAGCTTCACTGAGGTCGATATCGTAGTGTTCGCTCAGGTTGTGGTTTTTGATAATTTGAGATCGAACGCGATTGGAATTCAGGAGTTGTAAAAGGCGTTCTGCGTCCTCCGTTTCTCCATAAGCCAATAGGTCTCCTTGCTTACTTTCTTCAAAAAACTGCTCACCAATCGAACTTTGAGTTGTCGCAAACATGATGACGCTTGACTCGAATTTCTCATCCATTAACAATGAAACTCCGGCCGAAATAATGACCGCAAGAACGCCTACGAATATAAAAATCCTCAATCTATCGTAAACAAAAAGAAGCAAATGAGTCGAGTCTAAACGCGATGAATCACGGTTTTCGTTGATTGAAGTCATACCTGTTATTTTGAAAATAGAACGTCGCAAAGTTACGTTTGTTATTCCCTTCCTACTAAACTTTATCGTTGTCGCAATTATGCCGCACTTTGTTTTCTAACTTTGGAACATGGCAAGGATTGCGTTAAACGCTAGATTATTAATACCGGGGAAGCTTGAAGGCACGGGACGCTTTACTCATCAGTGCTACAAAAGAATCATTCAATCAAGGCCAAATGATACGTTTCTTCTCATTTTCGACAGGAAACCTCCTGTAGAATTTGACTATGGCCCCAATTCAACTTCCGTATGCTTATTGCCACCTGCAAGGAGGCCTTGGTTGTTTGATTTGTGGTTTGATTATGCCATTACTTGGAAGCTCAAACAGTGGTGCGCGGATGCCTTTGTCTCCACTGATGGATATATTTCAAGGAGAAGTTCTGTTGCTCAACTCAATGTGATTCACGATATTAATTTCGAACATCATCCAGAGTGGCTTCCTCCAAGGTTTGCAAGACATTTCAGATCACGTTTCCCTGAATATGCCAGGAAGTCGTCAAAATTATGCACTGTTTCTGAATTCAGCAGAGGAGATATTTCTCGAACCTATGATATCGATGCGGATTCAATATCAATCATCCCCAACGCACCTGATGCTTCTTTCAAACCTTTAGGTCCTGAACAACGCGAAGCTTCAAGAAGGAAGTTTGCTTCGGGGAATAAGTACCATGTATTTGTAGGTTCAATTCATCCGCGAAAGAACATTCACGGAATGCTTCATGCGCACAAAGTCTATCGCAGTTTGGGAGGAAATTCAGACCTTGTCATTGTAGGAGCTGAAATGTGGAAGCACGAGATGTTCGATGCGGAACACGTGCATTGGGCAGGGCGTCTCAACGACGATGAACTCGTAGGTGCTGTCGCAGGAGCAGAAGCGCTTCTTTATCTTCCTTTTTTCGAAGGTTTCGGAGTCCCTATAGTCGAAGCGATGGCGTGTGGGATTCCTGTGATCGCAAGCAATACAACCTCAATTCCTGAAGTATGTGGGGGTGCAGAAGCGGCGTTGGTAAGTCCGACAGATGCAAAAGGAGCCGCGGAGGCATTGCTGAGACTTGATGAAGACGAGACTTGGCGTGAGAAGAAATCTAAACAAGGAATCAGGCGCGCTGCAGAATTCTCATGGGAGAGGAGTGCGCACCTGTTTTCAAATGCCTTAGATGAAATGTTAAGTGAAGCATGAGGAAGCT
>CAWVRV010000032.1:0-26192 GCA_963932755.1 uncultured Flavobacteriales bacterium
TTAGCTCAGTTGGTTCAGAGCACCTCGTTTACACCGAGGGGGTCGGGGGTTCGAGCCCCTCATCGCCCACAATAAAAAAGCCCACTCATACGAGTGGGTTTTTTATTGTTACACACTCCCCGCTTCTCCATGATCGCTCTTGAAGACTCCTCAGTTGGAGTCCAGAGTTCAGGTAGAAAAGTCTATTTGGTCAAGACTAAGCTCAGTCCATGAGACCACTTAAATACGTAAACGAAATGTTTTTTTCTACCTTTTCTGACAGTGTATGATGTACTGGACAATTATAAGCGGCTCGTTCTAAAATTGTTTTCGTTTTTGAATCGTATTCTTTTGGGAAAATTAAATCAATGTCAATCTTCTCGATTCTTCTCGGATTCGTTCCCATCGTTTTTTTAACATTTGCTTTCGTTCCTCTGATATCAATGTCATTTTTCTCCACAGCAATGGCCATAATGGTTAAAATGCAACTTGCCAAAGCAGAACATACCATATCCGTTGGTGAAAATGTTTCTCCAAGTCCATGGTTGTCTTTTGGCGCATCTGTTCTGATGACAGATCCGGAATCTAAATGAGTCGCCGTTGTTCTTAAATCTCCTTGGTATTTGATTTCAAATGTGTTCATGATAGTGCTTTGAATAAAATATGATGCATGATGTTTTCACAATGTAAACGTACTCCATAGTTTGAAGTCCACCATAAAAACCATGTCTTTGAATGTGAAAATTTTATATATTAGTAAGATGAATCATCTCAATGAAAAAACAGGATTGGTTCATTTATAATTCTTCAAATTCAATGAAACACCTCTTACCCTTCATGACAATGTTCTGCATCTTGGCTTCATGTCCTGCTGCAGCTCAAATCGGTTTTCTGAAAAAAGCGAAAGAAAATTCGCAGCAGCTGATCAGTGGAGCAATTGATGGAGTCGTGAATGGAGAAGAAGAGCTTTCAGAAAATGAAGTGATCGAAGGATTAACCACCGCCTTAAGCAATGGAGCTGAATACGCTGTGAAAAAAGCATCTGCAGTCAATGGATTTAATGACAACGAAATTATTCGCATCCCTTTCCCTCCAGAAGCAAGAAAAATAGAAACAACATTGTCACAAATGGGGTTTGAGGATCAGATAAAGTCCTTTGAAACAAAGATGAATGAGGCTGCTGAATTGGCTTCGAAAGAAGCGCTCAACATCTTAGGGCTTGCGATTAAAAACATGAATGTCATCAATGCCTATTCTATTTTAAAAGGAGAAGACAATGCCGCGACAACATATTTGCGGAGCGAAACAAATGAGTACCTGTATGAATCCTTCAAACCGATCGTCGTCACTTCCATGCAACAATTTGAAGTGGCACAAAAATGGAATGGATTGGTGACGAAATACAATGCAATACCTCTGACTCAAAAAATCAACCCTGATTTAGAAGATTATATTACACATCAAGCCATCGACGGTTTGTTTGTCCTCATTGCCGAGCAAGAGAAAGAGATCAGATTGAATCCGTACGCGAGAACATCTGAAATATTGACAAAGGTCTTCGGAGACAAGTTCTAAAGGTGTTGTAGCGCATCTCCCACTACGTATACACTGCCGCACACAATCGCTTTGCTTTGGTCATCCGAGAAACAACAATTCCTGGCCTCAGAAACTGCCTCACGCACAGATGGGAAGCATCTTCCAGAGAGACCGTTTTCTAATCCATGGGATTGGAGTGTGACAACATCCATTGAGCGAGGGACATTGGCGGCGCACCAATACATGACCGAATTCTTTGGGAGTATTGCAAGAACCTGCGAGGGGTCTTTGTCTTCTACTGTTCCAAACACGACATGCAAAACCTTGTTTGGAAACTCATGGACGAGTGAGTCAATCAACACTTTCATCCCATCGGTATTGTGGGCACAGTCAAGGAGAATGGAAGACGCATCGGATGACTCAGGGATGAATTGCCACCTGCCTTTTTGATGTGTTAACGCTTTGTATTCTAACAATCCTTCATGTTCTGATGCCGCAGAAACATCCCAGCCTTGAAGGCGCATCACCTCAATTATTTTAGATGCGGTCGCAAGGTTCTCCGAGGCAAAAGGGGACGTGATGAGTTCTGAAAGAGAATCTGGAACCTCTCTCCCAAAATGCATTTCGCAGCTCATTTTTAATGCGTGCTCTAAAACGACAGACTGGGCTTCTGGCCTCATTTTTCCGAGAACAACTGGAACTTGGTTTTTGAAAATTCCCGCTTTTTCTCGAGCGATACTGCGAATGTCTTCGCCGAGAAATTGCATGTGATCCAAACCTATGTTTGTGACCGCACAGACTTCAGCGGAGGGAATAATGTTTGTGCTGTCGAGACGTCCACCCATTCCTGTTTCTAGAATAACAATCTTTGTATCTACATCTGCAAAATACCCCAATGCCATTCCGAAGGTGAGTTCAAAAAAAGAGGGCGTATTCCACTTCGACTGAAATCGCTCTACAAAATCAACGACATACGACTCAGGAATCTTCTCTCCATTGACACGAATACGTTCACGAAAGTCAATGAGATGTGGCGAAGTGAATAGGCCCGTTTTATATCCCGCAGTTTGCATTACAGAAGCGACCATGTGGGCAACTGTGCCCTTGCCATTTGTCCCAGCAATATGAATGAATTTCAGTCTCCTTTCTGGGTTCCCCAAAAGATCACATACCGCCTTCGTTCCGTCTAAGTTGGGTTTATAGGCTGCCGGCCCAGACCGCTGAAACATCGGGAGTTTTGTGAAGAGGATGTCGATGGCCTCGTCATACAACATCACTCCAACTCGAATCTAATCGTAATAAAACCAGACCTGCGTGGTCGTGAAGGGTCTGACGTGAAAGTGGCAGACATGGCTGCCTCTTTTGCCAATCGGATATGTTCTGAATCCGAAAAAGTGGAGTTCAACCCACCGTCAAATTTTGCAGAAATCACTTTGCCATTTGAGTCGACGACAATGTTCATCCGAATTTCACCTTCCCGTTTGGGCTTTTCTTTAAGTTGAGGTCTATTGACAATTGAACCGCCATTTAAAGAGTAATTTCCGAAGTCTCCAGAGACGACACCCGCCCCATCTATCTTTCCGTCTTCATTTCCTTGATCCCCTACTCCGCTATAACTTCCATCTGACCCTCCGCCTCCATTTGAGGCCGAATTTGATCTGATCAGGTTTGCAGCTTCAGAAGTCCTCACGGGTTCTTCTACGACTGGAATTTCTATGTCCTCTTTTGGTTTTTCTACAGGAATAGAAATTTCGGACTGCGCTTGTGTGACGACCTCTTCTGCAACGACAGGCACCACAATGGTGGGTGTTGTGATTGCTTCTTCGATGACTTCCTCTACCACTTCCGAAGGAACCTCCGACTCCGTGACGCCCCCCGCCTCATCGACAGAACCCATATCCGCAAAGCCTACTGCGACATACTGTTCCCCTGGAGGTGGGTCTTGAATTGTAAATGCGACAAGGAAAAAACAAAGCAATAAAACAACGGAAAACACAATACCAGTCATCACGCCGGCGCGAATCCTGTTCTTCTTTTCGTTGTGTTCATGCAATGATTTCTTCACCATCTTTATTTTTTTGCTGGATTGGCGCCCAACATCACTTTCCATGAGTTCGCCTTTGCGAGGCCGATAATCTCAACGGTTTGACCTGTAGGAACAGATTTGTCAACTTGAAGGTAAACCACCTTCTCATCTTGTTTGGCCATTTCCAAGCGGAGTTTCGGCTCTAAATCTTCTCTGCTCATGGGGCGAGAATCTCCATTCAAGTGGTAGGTGCCATCGGCTTGAATACTCAATGTTAAGTTTGAATTCACCGACGTTGTACCCTTGACCTTATCCGGAAGATCTACATTCACACCATTGCTCACCAGAGTAGAGATAATAATGAAAAAAATGAGCAACAGAAACACAAGGTCCGTCATGGTATTCATGCCACCTGTTACATTGATTTTATTTCGCGTAGTTAAATTCATATCGGTGCGTTAGCTTTTTGCTGGCTCTTCAAGAATATCAATGAACTCGAGCGAGGTAGCTTCCATTTTATGCACCACTTTAGATACTTTTCCCACGAGGTGATTGTAGGCCATGTAGGCCAAAATCCCCACGATAAGACCCACGATCGTTGTCACCATAGCCTGTTTCGTGCCTGAAGAAATATCCGCAATCTGAACAGTTCCTGCCTTTTCCATATCCAGAAACACGTTCACCATCCCTATGACAGTTCCGAGCATTCCTACCATCGGTGCAGCACCAGCAACAGTCGCCAAAATATTCATGTTTTTTTCCAGAATATAAATTTCCAGCTTCCCCACATTTTCTATGGCCGTGGAAATATCACTTAGTGGTTTTCCAATTCTAGAGATCCCCTTATCGAGCATACGTGCCATCGGGGTATCGTTGTCCGCACACAAATTCTTTGCACTCGGGAGTTGGCCTTGAGAGATGTAGTCTTTTAAGCGCTGCATAAAATCAGGCGATGTTTTTTGAGCACGGTGAATTGCCATGTACCGTTCGAAGTATACATACATCGCAAAGATGCTCATGAGCGCCAGTGGCAACATGATATACCACCCTCCTTCCATAAGGAGTTCAAGAATATTCACATCAACTTCAGAAATAGTATCTGTGACTGCGTCGGCAGTATTCGCTTGTAATAAAAGAGTATGGAGCATGTGTGTATTCGCTATAATGAAACCAAACGCCTAAGTTCCTCTATTTCGTATACTCAATCACAGCAAATCACATTCGTTTTCAAGTCAATCAGGTTTAAAACCTAGTTTACGCAAACATGAGAATATAGACACCGGCTCCAGCAAAATAACCAGCTATAGCTAGCAAACTTATCTTTTTTAAGTACCAAATAAAATCGATACGCTCCAAGCCCATGACCGCAACACCTGCTGCAGAACCTATAATTAGAGCCGAACCTCCAGTACCCGCACAATACGCAAGGAACTGCCAGAAGTGCCCGTCTTTGGTAAATGCTGCAGACCACTCATCTGTCACTGCCTCAAGTGGAACAACATCATACATGCCCATTGATGCGGCAACCAAGGGAACATTATCTACAATGGCAGAAAGCAGCCCTATCGCCAAATCAATTAAATACACATCATTGAGTGACGCACGAAGTGATTCAGCGGCAAAAATAAGGTGTCCAGCTTCCTGCAATGCAGCTACTGCGAGAAGTATCCCTAGGAAAAACAAGACAGAAGAGACATCAATCTTTTTCAAAACACCAATCACAGAGAGCTCCGATCTTTGTTCTTGATTCTTTGAGTAATGTAAACGTTCTGTAAGCATCCAAATTGCACCCAATGAAAGCATCATTCCCATAAAGGGTGGAAGGTGGGTTACGGTTTTGAAAACGGGCACAAAAAGGAGCCCACAAACACCAACAGCAAACACCAAATTTCTCTCAAAACTTGTCGTGGTCTCTTTGTTTGGATCATGCTCAAAGACAGGTCTTGTCACGGTTCCTTTCAGACGGAACGAGAGAATGATGAGCGGGACCAGCATCGCGACTATTGAGGGTACAATTAAATTTACAATAATTGTAGAGGTACTAAGCTGTCCACCAATCCAAAGCATCGTTGTCGTCACGTCACCTATAGGAGACCAAGCACCCCCAGCGTTTGCCGCAACAACAACCATACCTGCAAACAACCAACGCGTCTCTTTGTCGTCTATCAACTTTCTCAACAGCGAAATCATCACGATGGAGGTCGTCAGGTTATCTAACAAAGCGGAAAAGAAAAAAGTTAAGATGCAGATAATCCACATCAACTTCACCTTGCTGCTTGTATTGATCCGATCTGTGATGACTCTGAATCCCTCGTGCGCATCTACAAGTTCAACAATGGTCATCGCCCCTAAAAGAAAAAACAAAATACTTGAAATCTCCTGCATGTGATGAAGGAGTCTGTGCTCATAGAAAACACTTAAAGATGCATGTCCGTCGCCCGCAGAGAAGGACGAGAAGAAATCCGCAAGATGTGCTGGAACCTCCGTATATCCAACCACAAACAAACCCCACAGAACCGTTCCAGTTAACAACGCCGAAGCGGCTTTGTCTACTTTAATCTGATGCTCGAGAACAATCCCCACATATCCGATTACAAAAATCGCAAGTAAAATATAATCCATATTGTCTAGTTCAATGTTTTAAGCGCCTTAGCGAATGCTGTGGCTGTGAGCAACGTCAAATCAGGATGAATGGCATGCGTTGCTTCAAGAGCGCGACATATCACATCCGAAGTGTCTCTAAATATTCCCTCATCAGACATGTCTACATTGCTGTCACTCATCAGGTATGCAAACACTCTCGCCATGCCGCAATTTGCGATAAAGTCTGGGATTAACGTAATCCTCGTATCGACATATTCTGCGATAGGTCCATAGAAAATCGCCTTGTCTGCAAACGGAACGTTTGCCCCAGACGAAATAAGTGTTACTCCTGCATGAATCATCCTTTCAACTTGATCTAATGTCACAAGTCTAGAGGCTGCACATGGCAAAAAGACATCTGCTTTTATATCCCAAATTGATTGATTGACTTCTTCAAATGAAAGTGCATCATCAGATACAAGTGAGTTTCCTTCTTTTACAAAGAAGAGCGCTGCAACCTGAGCGTGATCCATACCTTCTGCCTTGACAAGCCCACCTGCTCTGTCGATAATACCCACTATTGTTGCCCCCGCTTGAGAAAGATAGTACGCTGCTGCTGCACCTACATTGCCCCAACCCTGAATAATCACTCTCTTGCCATGGATGTTGCCGCCATAAATATTGTAGAAATGACGCACAGATTCTGACACACCATATCCCGTAATTAGATCTGCAACCCTGTATTTTCGGTGAACATCTGGCGAAATATTAACATCCTCCACAATCTGAGAAACGCCTTGACGGAGATTACCAATTCTGTGAACTTTTTGGGCTTCGTTTGGTTTAAAGTGCCCCGTAAAAACACCCTCTTGAGGATGCCAAACTCCATTTCCTTCTGTAATTGGAATCACCTCGTGTATTTCATCTACATTCATATCCCCTCCAGTACCGTAGTAATGCTTGAGGAGAGGAGTAACTGCAGCGTACCATCGCTCAAGCACACCTCGTTTGCGTGGATCGTTTGGGTCAAAATTAATTCCTGATTTGGCACCGCCAATTTGAGGACCTGAAACCGTGAATTTGATCTCCATCGTCTTTGCAAGAGACTCTACTTCGTTTTGATTTACACCCAAATGCATACGTGTTCCGCCCCCTGCAGCACCCCCTCGTAAAGAGTTAATCACTACCCAACCTTTCGCTTCGGTCTCAGTATCATTCCAACTGAAAACGATTTCTGGCTTGCGTTCTTCGTAATGCTTAAGAATTTCTTTCATGAAAATATCTTGTGACTTTCGAGCGGCAAATATAACCACTTGTTATCATCTATTGGGCATCCAAACAGCTCCACTTGATGAAGAAACAAATGCACCCGTCACAGATTGCAACGTATTTGGTTTATTTAAAAATCTAAGGAGTCCCAAAAAGGCAAAAGCATACGCTTCTTTTCCATGAATCATATTCAAATCGGGCGTGACAAATTCAAAAGAATGATTGCTAGAAAGTGCATGAAGACGTGACATTAAATACGTGTTTAATACACCTCCCCCAGTGACCAGGATTTCTCCAGAGGTCTCGCTAGAGTTGACAATCGTTAACGAAATATATTCAATGGATGTACACATTCTATCCTCCAAAGGCAGGTGTTTATACGCATTTAAAACAGGACGTATCTCAGCGTTAACCCATTCTATGCCTAGACTTTTGGGAGGTGGAAGGTGATGGTATTTCAATGACATTAAATCATTCAAAAGCGCTGGCATGACCTTTCCAGAAGAGGCAATTTCCCCACGATCATCATACTCCAATCCCTTTTCAGATGCGAGCAAGTTTAACAAATTGTTACACACGCCTATATCCCAAGCCCTTGTATTCTGAGAATTTAAATGAGAGATATTTGCAAAGCCCCCGAGATTGAGACACGCAGAATATTGAGAGAATAAAACAGAATCGGCCTTAGGGACTAAGGGTGCACCCTGTCCACCATATGCAACATCCAATCGACGTAAATCGCAAACTACGGGGAGAGAAGTAAGCGCTGCGAGATCTGCTCCAGAACCAATTTGAACAGTATACCCATCTTTTGGATTGTGAAAAACGGTGTGTCCATGAGAGGACAGAAGATCCGCCTTTGTGTTAAGCGTATTTACGCACTTCGCAGAAAAACGAGCCCAATCTCTGTCAAGTTGAAATAGTTTTTCAGAGGTCAAATCCATACTTCCCCTCAATCTTGAAGCGAGATCAGATGGGTATTTAAAACACTCAAAATGCGTGATTTGCCCACTCCAGTCCAGTGAATTATGACCTGCGACAAACTCACATACAGCGACATCTAGACCATCCAAAGACGTTCCACTCATGAGACCTATCACAACCCAAGGCCCCTTGGGGGGGGCAGTTAATGTATCTTCGTAATCCATTTTATTCTCAATATGAATTTCGAACTTACAGAAGAACAGGTTGCCGTACGTGATGCAGCACGAGATTTCGCACAAAATGTGCTTAAACCAGGTGTCATTGAACGTGATAGAGAACAAAAGTTCCCTACTGAAGAGGTCAAGCAGCTCGGCGAGCTTGGGTTTTTAGGAATTATGGTTGACACGAAATATGGTGGGTCTGGGATGGATGCGATAAGCTACGTTCTGGCGATGGAAGAAATCAGCAAGATAGATGCTTCTACGAGTGTTATCATGAGCGTGAACAACTCACTGGTTTGTTATGGACTGGAAAAATACGGAACTGAGGAGCAGAAACAGAAATTCTTAGTGCCATTGGCACGGGGACAGAAAATTGGAGCGTTTTGTTTGAGTGAGCCGGAAGCTGGTTCTGATGCAACATCACAAAGAACGACTGCGGTAGATATGGGAGACCACTATCTGCTCAACGGAACGAAGAACTGGATTACAAACGGTGGCTCTGCATCGACATACATCGTCATTGCTCAGACAGATGTCGAAAAAGGACATAAGGGAATCAATGCGATCATCGTTGAAAAAGACATGCCTGGTTTCGTTGTGGGTGCGAAGGAAGATAAACTTGGAATCCGCGGTTCGGACACACATACTTTGATGTTCACGGACGTTAAAGTGCCGAAAGAAAACCGACTGGGTGAAGATGGTTTTGGCTTTAAGTTCGCAATGAAAACCTTGGCAGGAGGGCGTATTGGAATTGCTGCACAAGCCCTCGGTATTGCATCAGGCGCATACGATCTTTCGCTTGCATATTCAAAGGAGCGTAAGACATTTGGCCAAGAAATATACAAGCATCAGGCCATCAGTTTTAAACTCGCCGATATGGCAACTCAAATTGAGAGCGCAAGACTTCTGGTTTACAAAGCTGCTGCTTTAAAAGACGCCGGTGAAAACTACGATCTCGCATCGAGTATGGCAAAACTATATGCATCGGAAGTCGCAATGAAGCAAACCGTTGAAGCCGTTCAAATCCATGGTGGGTACGGGTTTGTAAAAGAGTACCACGTAGAACGTCACATGAGAGATGCGAAAATCACTCAGATCTATGAAGGGACAAGTGAGGTGCAGAAAATCGTCATCAGTCGAAGTATCTTAAAGGACTAACTCATTTCTTGAGTTCCAAACAGATCTCACTCCCTTGGAGTAAGTCACCACTTCTGTTTTCCCATCTCCATCGATGTCTTGTATCGTTACTTTATCTGCACGTGTAAGTCCCGAAATACCTACTGGTTCAGCCTCAGATAGCGTTAATTCTTGCAACCAACCCTCTGCATCTATAAAGATCACAGTCGATTTCCCGATGGTATTAGACAAGCGGAATGCAGGTTTTGATCTGGGATTGATGACCACCGGTGTTGAACCCCTGACACGCCCAGAACGATTTAACAAGATCACACTCCCATCATAACAACCTCCATAGATATAATCTTTTGAGCCGACGCGAATATGAGCGAGATGCACAACGTGTCTGCCAGCCGTGAGACGTTTGAAGTTCCAGCCTGAAGTAAGACGACCTTCAGCTCTGAGATTTAAAATGTCGCCATCCTTAGTCGCCACTAAAATTCTAAACTTTTTATTTCTATCGTAATCGAAAACCGCAAATCCGGACACCTCCACATCATATGGAAACCCCTTCACGTCACGGCCCAATCGGTCAACGACATAAAGGGCAGAAGGAGTCGCAAATGCAGTTTGGTATTTGTTGTTCGCATATAAGTCCACTTCAAATGAGCTGCCTATCGGGGCATCTGCTAATCTTTTTGACCAAACCACTTCTCCTCCAGCTCTTACCGCGTCAACAGATGAATTTTCCTGATTCCAAACAATGTCCATGTCAGCATCTTCGCTGTGATCGCGTGTCACACCTAACAAAGCATAGTTTCCATAATGATCAAGAGGCGCGGAAGACTCTCTTTCAATAAGATCTGAGTCTGATCCAGATTGTTCCCGAATGAATACTGTTCGGTCCAAATACACATGAGAATTAAAGCCCTCGATGTCATCTGCCTCTCCCCAAACGACCATTCTATCGTCACCAGATTGAAGCTCAAAAAAACCGTTTGCGACATCCTTCCGAGAGAGCTTGGTATATGAATCGTTGGAAATTTTCCATTTGGCAGACATCTGTCCCGGATTCTCACTCCACGCATTCAAGGCCTCTTCTGTACCTACCAAATAACCAGATTTGTACGGCATTGACTGAAAAGTAGCCTCCATTGAATCTGTGTCAATTGCACGAGAAACATGAAACAGAAACAAAGAGTCATTCGAAAATTTATGCAGTTTATCTCCTGATTCAGGACTCCACCACGCTGCCCCCTCCACTGGAACCCTAGAGGCATCCCACATTTCCCAAACATACCATGTGTCGGAAGCTGTTAATGTGGGGTCTGAAGCTGATTCACCATCAACATGAGAGCCAAACAAGAAAAACCAGGCTGCAAGAATTGACAACAACAAGGAGATGACTGGCAACAATTTCATGCTTCTAAGTTCAGGCATAGTTTAAGAAATCCGACTCCAATTTGGTCGATCTTTTAGAATTCGTGCCAAATTGTTTTTCAGCGTCGTGTGTGTTGGCAATTCCAAACCAGGATCTTTATCTAAAACACGTTGAGCGATATATCTCGCTGTCGTCATTAACTCTCTATCTCGCATCAAATCAGCCATCTTCAAATCAGGAATACCACTTTGTTGGGTTCCTAGAATATCTCCCGGGCCTCTAATGTCCATATCTACTTCCGCAATTTCAAATCCATCATTTGTCCTACACATGGTTTCTAACCTGCGCCTCGCTTCACTACTGAATTCCTCTTTTGTCATTAAAATACAATAACTCTGATCACCCCCTCTCCCCACTCTTCCCCGAAGTTGATGCAATTGGCTCAGCCCAAATCGCTCGGCACTTTCAATAATCATCAATGTCGCATTTGGTACATTTACCCCCACTTCAATCACGGTAGTCGCCACTAAAATTTGTGATTGACCACTAGCAAAGCGCTTCATTTCTATATCCTTATCCGCGGGCTTCATTCGGCCATGTACAATCCCGATTTGATATTTCGGAAGAGGAAATCTTCGAGAGATACTTTCATACCCATCCATCAAATCTTTATAATCAATTGTAGCACTCTCATCAATCAAAGGATACACCATATAGACCTGTCTGCCTTGTGTAACTTGTTTCTCTATAAAAGACAAGACCTCTAATCTTTTTGCATCCGTTCTGTGGGCCGTTACAATTTCTTTTCTGCCCGGAGGCAATTCGTCCAAGACACTAATGTCTAAATCTCCATATGCCGTCATTGCAAGCGTTCTGGGAATAGGGGTTGCCGTCATGACTAATACATGCGGTGGGATCTTGGATTTGGCCCAAAGCTTAGACCGTTGTGCCACACCAAACTTATGTTGTTCATCGATCACAGCCAATCCTAAATTTTTAAAGACAACCGTAGGTTCGATTAACGAATGTGTGCCAATTAAAATATCAACGCGACCATCTGCCAGCCCTTCTAAAATCGGTTTACGGGCAGCTTTCTTGACTGATCCGGTGATGATTTCTACCCTGATGTCCATGTCCTTGAGCAAATCCCCAATCCCTTCTGCATGTTGGAAAGCGAGTATTTCAGTGGGTGCCATAATACATGCTTGGCAACCATTGTCTATCGCCAAAAGAGCCGCCATAAGCGCAACAATGGTTTTGCCACTCCCCACATCACCCTGAAGCAATCTGTTCATATGCCAGCCCGTTTTAAGATCGGCCCTGATTTCCTTCAGTACTCTTTTTTGAGCATTCGTCAGCTCAAACGGCAGATATTGACTGTAAAATTGATGGAATTTCTCTCCAACGTGTGAGAAAACAACGCCAGGAAGGTCAACTGTAAGTGTTCTTTTGTGCTGGAGCAACACGAGCTGGAGATAGAGTAACTCTTCAAACCTCAAACGCTTTAATGCCCTGTCGGCCTCGAGGGGAGTCCTGGGAGCATGGACCATCTCAAAAGCCTCTCTGCGAGATGGGAACTTTAATTCAGACAACAAATGATCTGGCAGCGTCTCCGTCAATTCAGATTTGGTGTCATCCCACGCCACCCTAATCAACCTCGCCAACCCCGCACTATTTAAACCCCGATTTGTTAATTTTTCGGTCGATGAATAAATGGGATGAAGCCCTCCTCCACGCCGTTTCTCAAAAGCGTCTACCTTCTCAACTTCAGGGTGAGCAATATTCCACTTGCGGCCAAATTTTGTAGGTCTACCAAATACAACCACATCCACATTTAAGGGCAATTGATTGATAATCCACTTTGCGCCTTTAAACCAAACCAATTCCAACTCCCCGTCTCCATCCTGAAATACCGCAACCAATCTACTTGCCTTCTTCCCACCCACCAATTCCTTTTTTGTGATCTTACCCTTTAACTGCAGTGAAGTCGTATCCGCTTCGATATCAGATATTGTATGGAAAATAGATCGATCCTCATAACGAAATGGCAGATGTTGAAGTAAATCGAAGAAAGTATTAACACCCAACTCAACCTTAAGAAGTTCGGCTCGTTTGGGCCCCACTCCTTTCAGGTAAGCGATTGGTGATTCAAGATTTGTAGTAGTCATAGCGGCGATAACAATATCTAAAATCTATCGCCTTTCATACAAGTTAAACGAGCATTAAAACTGGATTCTCGAGAAGATTTTTAAAATCCTTTAAGAATGCAGCTCCTGTTGCGCCATCGACAACCCTGTGATCGCAACTAAGCGTCACTTTCATCACATGTCCTGGAACAACCTCTCCGTTTTTAACGACAGGCACATCACTTATACCTCCTATGGCAAGAATACAAGCATCAGGTGGATTAATAATTGCCGTAAAGCTTTCGATACCAAACATTCCCAAATTAGAAATCGTAAAAGTGCTTCCCTCCCAATCGCTTGGCTGCAATGTTTTGTCTTTTGCTCTTCCCGCAAATTCGCGAACTTCTTCTCCGATGGTTGCAAATGATTTGCTGTCTGCAAATCTCACCACAGGAACCAACAAGCCATCCTCTACTGCAACTGCAACACCAATGTTTACATGCTCGTTGTAGCGAATTTTATCTTCTAACCAACTGCTATTTACCGCTGGGTTTTTTCTCAGAGACACAGCTGCAGATTTAACAACCATATCATTGAATGATATCTTATACAAACCTTGGGCATTGATTGCGTTTCTAGCCTGGATTGCATTGGACATATCAATGGATACTGACAGGTAGAAGTGGGGAGCAGAGAACTTACTTTCTGCCAGGCGGCGTGCAATGGTTTTGCGCATTTGACTTACTCCGACCTCAGAAAACCTTTCCTGACTAATCACAGGCATGCCAGAAGCACTTGCCATCTTGAAATTCTCCACATCACTCTTGACAACACGTCCACCCTCTCCAGACCCGGGGATTCTATCAAGAGAGAGCCCCAATTTGTCTGCCAGCTTCTTTGCCAAAGGAGATGCGATCACACGTGTATTTGGCGCACGGTACACCGGAGCAGAAGCGGGAGCGACTGGCTCTGGTGAAGCCGGAGATTTTTGTGGCGTTACTTCATTCGAAGAAGTTGCAACTGGTGGTTTGTCGTTCGATTCTGCAGCAGGTTCATCTGAAGCTGCGTTTGCTTTTGCATCGTCTGCCAATAGTTTTTTAATGTTCTCACCCTTTTTACCTAGAATACAAAGCACACCATCCACGGGTGCAGCATCTCCAGTTTGAACACCAATGTGCAAAAGAACTCCGTCTTGAAATGACTCGAATTCCATCGTGGCTTTATCTGTTTCTATTTCAGCCAACAACTCTCCGCTTTCAACAACATCACCCACCTTTTTATGCCAAGCGGCCACGACTCCTTCGGTCATGGTATCACTTAATTTAGGCATTCGTACAATCTCAGCCATGGCTCTACTATTTATATAATATTTCAGTCTTTAACAAAAGGGTAATCTTCTTGAACATAAACGTCCTTGTATAACTCTGACGCGTCAGGCTTGGGACTTTCCTCCGCAAATTTAACGGCTTCTTCGATAACCTCCTTTACTTTCTTTTCTACAGCTTTTAACTGCGTTTCAGTCATCCAATTCTGATCTAACAAAACGCCACGTACATACTTTACAGGATCTTGATCTTGGAAAGTAGAGACCTCATCCTTGGTTCTGTATTTCTGAGGGTCGGACATCGAGTGACCTTTATATCGATATGTTTCGATATTTAACAGCGTAGGGCCTTCTCCCTTCCTTCCTCTCTCTGCCGCGCGTTTTATCGCATCACAAACTGCTTCAGGGCTCATGCCGTCTATTGTTTCTGAGGGCATGTCATAACTGTCGCCCATCTTAGATAAGTCATGCACATTTGTGGTACGTTCTACACTTGTACCCATCGCATATTGATTGTTTTCGATGATGAAAATAACTGGCAATTTCCAGTTCATAGCCATATTGAAGGTCTCGTGCAAAATACCTTGGCGAGAAGCCCCATCACCCATAAAACATACGGTCACGTGGTCCTCATCACGATATTTATCTGCAAATGCAATGCCTGCACCGAGTCCGATTTGGCCTCCCACAATACCATGACCACCAAATAGGTTCTTGTCCTTGTCAAACATATGCATGGACCCCCCTTTGCCCTTTGAGCATCCTGTGATTTTACCATACAACTCTGCCATTACAGCTTTGGGATCCGTTCCTAAAACCAATGGGTGAGCATGGTCACGATACGCTGTGATGACTCGATCAGTGGGCTTAATCGCTTCTTGCATACCCGACAGAACTGCTTCCTGCCCGATGTATAGATGACAAAAGCCACCGAATTTCTGTTGTATATACAACTGACCACACTTCTCCTCAAACTTACGCATGAGGTACATGTCTTTATACCACTTGCGGTACACAGCCTCTGAATGAGGGAGTTTGTTTAATTTCTTCTTTGCCATGAGCAACGTATGCGAATTATTTCAACATCTTATTAAACCTTTTAAAATAAAGATCGTCCAATTATCAGGCAAATATAACTTCCTGTACATTTGCAACACCTAACATCAACCCATTTTTTGTGTCTGTCATAGAGAACTTTTTTAATTCGTACATGCATATCAGCTTGCAAGAGCTTGAAGATGTAGCTCTTATGGACAGAAGTGAGGAGAAATATATCATTCCTATCGCTTGGTGTGGTGATATTTCAAATAAACTGTGCACAGACTACAATATCCTTGAAATCGCCAACGAAAGGCAATTTAGATATGACAATCTGTACTTTGATACACCAGAGAATATCTGTCTCGAGGATCATATTCGCGGCAGAAAGAATAGGTTTAAGGTGCGCATAAGATCTTATTCCAATTCAAACATCAGCTTTGTGGAAGTGAAATCACGAAATGTGTATGGCAGATCACAAAAGAGGCGCATTCAAAGAACATCTGAGCAGTGGGACAGTCCTTTTACGACAAAAGAACAAGAATTTCTTTTTAATTGTGTGCCTTTTGCTGCTGAGTTAAAGCCTGTCCTGTATAGTAGTTATTCTCGATATACCATCGCCAATATTGCGAAAGGGGAACGGATCACTTTCGACACGAATCTCGAATATAAAACACTCACAGGGGAAACATTCAAACCCCTTGATGGACTAGCTGTTGTTGAATTAAAGCAAGGCGAGACAGACAGAAGGTCACCACTAAATAGAATATTTAGAGAGCGGACAGACCGCAGATCTCCTCTAGGAAGGACAATCAGAATAAGTAAATATATCTTGGGGCGCCTACACACAAATAAAAACCTATCTGCCAGAGCATATCTTGAAAGCCTTAAAGAGCTTACACGCGCAAAATATGTCGGAGAAACATTACCTGAATAAAAAATATGAACCCAGAAATTACATCTCTCATCATCGGATTTCTTGCAAATCTTGTATCAAGTCTTATTGTTGTGCGGCTTATTTACCACCTTGCCTCTAAGCGAAGAGACTATGTTTTCACCTTTATGCTGGTGTCAACATCTGTTTTTTTCCTTTGCACACTCCTCAGTGGCGTTGAAATCGAGATGGGATTCGCGCTTGGTCTATTCGCTATTTTCAGCATTATTCGATACAGAACTGACGCAATCCCAATCAGGGAGATGACCTACCTCTTTATCGTGATCACACTCGCCGTTATTAACGCGCTGGCTCCTCAGGCTACAGGATGGGGCATCATCATCATTGCAAACGCTGGGATTTGGGCGATCGCATTTGTTCTAGAACGACTTTGGTTTGTGAAGCACCTTGCCACAAAAATTGTCGTTTATGACAGAGTTGATTTAATTCATGCTGGGAGAAGAGAGGAGTTAAAAGCGGACCTTGAAGAACGCACAGGCGTCGATATCCATTCAATTATGATCGGAAAAGTTGATCTTTTAAGAGATACTGCAGTTATACGGGTGCATTTCTATGAAGACTTACAGCCGGATCATTTCGAGGATTCAAACCAAACCTCTTAAAGGAACCTACTTCCTTTCCCTTTCCTTTAAGAGAACTACTGCATGGGCGCTTATGCCGTCCTGAGTACCTACGAAACCTAATTTCTCAGTCGTCGTTGCCTTAATGCTAATTCTGTTTAGGTCAACGTGAAGGATACCGGCGATCACCATTCGCATGGAATCTATAGAATCTGACAACTTGGGCGTCTGAAGGCATATTGTCGTGTCGAGATTTCCAAGATCCCAACCCAGTTCGTCAATTTTACTCCAAGTCTCAGCAAGCAATTTCTTACTATCTATTCCTTTGTAAGCTGGATCAGTATCTGGAAAATGGAACCCGATGTCTCTTAAAGCAAGAGCTCCTAGCAAAGCATCGCATATCGCGTGGAGCAAAACATCTGCGTCTGAATGACCTACAGCACCTTTATGGTGTGGCAATAAAATGCCGCCTAGCCACAATTCCTCTCCAACTTCAAGACGATGAACATCGTAACCATATCCAATCTTAATGTCCATGAGTCTTATTGTTGAGATGCCGTATCCAAGTCGCTGAATTGCATTCTCAAAGTAAAGCGAAGCGTATTGGCAAGTGGGTTTTGTTGCGTTGTACTCACGAGATAACTAAGGTCGATTGTAAACACCGTGTACTTCATGCCAGCTCCCATTGTAATAAATTGTCTGTTTCCTTTTGAAAAGTGCTCATAGAAGTATCCCGCTCTGAATGCAAAAACATCTGCGAAATCATATTCCAAACCACCTCCGAGATTGATCTCTCGCAACTCTTCACGAAAAATACTGCCAGGCACTACTGCGTAAGTACCATCATCATTAAAATCCACAATACCCGGTGCATCATAAAATGACTGAACGATGCCCGTTGCAACACCGACATCGGTTGAATATCCACTTACGATCGTATTTCCATCATTCTGATCATATACAGGAGCCGTAGGCACCAGTAGTTTGTTTCCATCTAATGTGAAAGTCAGTGAATTGTAATCGTCAAGAACCATTTTATAAGCCACACCCAATCGGAGATTCGCTGGAATGAAGTCACGGGCAGCAGTCTCCGTATAACTCATTTTTGCGCCAATATTTGAAATGTTCATTCCGAAATTAAATGTTCCATCCTTCCCTCCCCAATTTGCTTGATCGTTTGTATAGAACATACTCACATCCGCAGCGACAGAGATTCCTGGCTTCGATTCTGCGCCGGAAACACTCACGCCTCCCGTTAGATTTGAATGCACAAATCGACCCGCTACGCCTCCACTAAATTTATCCGTAAATCGTTGAGAAAAACCAGCATCTAAACTCAGTTCGGCAGGTTTAAAATCCCGAATAGTTGTTCCAACCTCATCCGTAAATGTGATGTTTCCTAAACTGAAATATCTAAGTGCCAATCCATAAGCTTGCTTGCGATTTACTTTACGAACCATCGTCAAGTAGGCTAGATTCATATCATCCACAAGCGCTCGCAGCCATGGAGCATAGCTTAGACTCACCTCCAATTCATTCTCTGAGAAAGCCATTTTTGACGGATTCCAATGTAGACTGTTTCCATCAGGAGAAAGTGCAACTCCAGCATCTCCTAAAGCACCTGACCGAGAATCTGGAGCAATCATCAAAAAAGGAACGGCAGTTGTAATTGTATTTAGTTGCACAAGTGAAGCCGCCTCGCCAGGATCTAACTGAGCCTGAAAGTTGTTTAGTGACAGCAGCATTATTGCTGTCATCGCTGAAACTCTAAATAAAAGAAAGATATTCTTCATGGATTTCTTTAAAAAAAACAAATGTAATGACTCAAAATCTTGATTATGGCCTCACAACGATAACTTTACTACCATATTGTGCAGAAACACCATTTTTCGTTGTCATTTTAATCTTAAAAACATAAACACCAGCAGGAACGTCACTCCCATTTCCGTCACGCAAATTCCATTCTGCAATATCTGTACGGTTCCCATGTGCCAAAAGTTCCGATTCAAACACTTTTATTTGCTTTCCAGACACATCGTACACTTCTACAAGGGCATCTACAAGATTACACACTTGGTTATGTGACACTCGAAAAGACACCTGATCATATGCGGGGTTAGGGTAGGCAATCACCGACTCCAATGCAACTTCTAAGGAATTAACGACAATGAATTCTGTGAAGGCAACCGCACTGTTATTCTGAACATCCCAAACCTTTAATTCTAAGGTATGCTCGCCATCATCAAGATCATTAAACGGATACTTCACAACTCCACTTTTGTAGGTGTCCAAATCGGCAGAGAAATAGGTGTTTAAAATAAAGGGAGACTCAAACTTGCCATCTATGACTGCTTTCAGGTCGTGACCTATCCCATTGCCTACTGTGTTGATTCCACTCTCATCAAATAACCGCGCATACAGCCAGGGATCTTCATTGGTAATGTCGCCTCTCACAAACAAAGAATCATTCATAAACAATTGAATGATTGGCCCCTGATTGTCATCTCCAACATTTTCAGAAGTACCTCCGATCACAAAGTCTTCAGTAGCCCCATGCGCATCCACATCTCCATCAACAGCATAGAGACTTACTCTTCCTGCACCGTATGTGTAGTCGATGTCTCTGGGCACGACAAATTCAAACTCAAAAGCCCCATTTACGACACTCGCAACACCTTTGTGAATGACATTTCGATACATTGTATAGGAGAACGCTCCCGCCACATTGTCATTGTCTAACGTGCTTATTTGAGAGCGTTTGTCAAAAACTTTGGGATATATAAATCCATTAAAATCATGTAAAGTGTCCCCCGAAGACGACCCGACAAACCCACTCATTTTAACAAGATCTAATGATTTAATCGTATCGGGTATTTCAGTCACAAAGACACTGTGAGTTGGATAGGCCAATTGCATTGCTGGATCTCCCAAAAGAGAAAAGTTCCTCATATTTGTGACACTCGTTACGTCTGAGCTGTTTTTTGTGTCCTTACAAATATCTCCAAGGCATCTTAACTGCCCCGTCCCTTCATCCTCATCAAGAACTGTTTTAAAAAAAGCCGTATTGAGTTCCTGATTTCCTCCACTGAATACAGTACGGGTGGTCGTCAGCATCCCCACTGCTCCGCCATTAGGATTAAACACAATCATTTCCCCTGCCGATTCGACTTCGGGGTCGTCATATCTAGACAATTCGCAAGTCGCAGTCATAAAGACAGGCAAACGCTTCTTGTTCGTCCACTCCCTAATTGTCGTCGTATTGAGAATGCGTTCATGCGCCCAGCCTCTGTCACCTCCATGACCGATATAATCAATAATTAAAGCACCCTCTTCAACTTTTCGAGCTATTTCTGCTTCTGCTTCATCATATCTTTCTCCTCCTGGTGTCGCGTCTTGTATATATGAGTCTGGATATATTTTGATGACATCGTATTCATTGTGGTCCTCTGTAACCCGATCAGAATGCACCTCACTGTCAGACATATGACGCCAACCATCATTGTTGTTGCCATCTTGATCATCTGTTACAAATATGATCCTGTTGCGCCAAGAACCATAAGTGGTCGTTGAACCATCTGTTTCGCACCCTGCTCCCGCCGTAGAGTCCTCGTTCGCGCCAGAATACGTTTCTACTTTTGACACAAATGCAAGGGCATGCGCCAAAGTCGGCGCTGGAATACGTCCCACACCTATCGCAAGTTTGTCCCCAGGAGATTCTCCCATGCCTTCTTCTAGCAGCCCAAAATAATCATCTGTTACATAGCTACTTACAGTGCTTTCTGAATTGGCGCTCTGAAACGTGAGGAGATTAAGACCATCTGGATCTAGGTTTCGATTCAAGTATGAACCGTCGCCCATAAGCTGAAGATATTTGGGCTTGTCATCATCCGTTTCCGCCCTATCCCATAGCATCATCATTAACATTTTCAACGCAGTGGGGTCTGGAGAACCTGAAGAAAACGCATTAAAAACTTCGCGTTGACTCACCACCGCCACACGCATTCCCTGATTTGCATGCAACGTAGCAAGTCTCCGTGCTGCTGAGTCCAAAAGAGGAACAGTTACAATGACCAAATCCAAATGACCTAAACCATGCAGATCTAAATTGTCAACGGACCCCATGGGCCTTACGCCCTTTGCAGCACCATACCTAAAGGCGACAAACCGCCTTGTCGTATCCTGTCTGGCTTTCCAGGTAGTCACATCTCCTTCTTGGCTTAGGAAATTCCGAGAAGGAGAAAGAGGGTCGGTCACGTCCCAGATTTGGTCTACTGAAGAAGATTCCGTCAAACGATATCTCGCAGCATTGCTAAACGAAATGTTCTCTGTGCCATTTATAAAAAATTGTCCGCTTGCAAAAACCAATGCCTGCCTTGCCTGTACCCTGACATAATCGATCCAACCCTCAGCATCCGCATTTCCTGGTTCAAAAGACATCTCAACATTAATACCATCACCACTCATAGGTACATGGATCGATAGGTTTCGTTTCTGAGCGAGAAGCAAACTGCTCTCACTAAGAGAGATGTCAGTGGTGCTTGCCACTGAACCATTGCACTCCATCAAGTAATTGCTCGTAGCGCCAAGGGTTCTTCCAGCAATTCTTGAATCCACCCATCCTGAATCTCCAATGAGATTGGGGATGTTAAATGAAAAACCATAGATCTGACTCCCTAAACTGGTAAAGCGTTCTCCATAAAATTCTCTGCCGCTCTTCGCGATGTTGTGGGACTCTATTTCGTGAAATTCTTTTGCCAAATGACTGTCTAACTCATCTAAAACTGGCAACGACACATCTGTTGCGCTTTCAATCCTACTCCCGAACACATTTTGAGGACCATTGATTCTAAGAAAGTAATACGCACTGTCAGACCAAGGATGAAGTTCGTGTTGCCATCTTTCTGAAGACGCGCTCCATTTCCAAGAATCTACGCCCGAAGCATAAAAGTAAATGGCATCTTCTTGATTAAATATTCCATCTGTAGCTCCATCTGCAAGAACTTTTATCAATGGCAAATCTAAAGGTCTGTCATCATTGTTTTGGAAAGGCAACGTTCTGCCTCCTCCTCCAAACAATTGAATGGACGCGAAATCAATGGTGTCTGGATTCACACCGGAAGCGACCAAGTCCGCGTAACCAATCTTGAATATACCCTCCTGCCCTGTTGCAAATTTCAACCAAGCTCCCTCAGACAATACCGAATGTTCAGGCCAAACTCTTTGGAATCTACTTCCCCCTAGAGGAGAACTCCCTAGCATGCCCGACCAATGCGTTAATTTCTCTAATGCTCCCGCATTGTTCATTCTATACTTGGGAGACCTGAACTGAGCATACCACTCTGTAGAATTCGTACCCCTGACAATTCTCCATCCCGTGGGAATGTGATCGACATTCTCAACTTCAACATTGCCAACAACAAGCTCCCAATTTAAATCCTTGTCGAGTACTTCTATTCCAGTCCAATGTGAAGGGATTTTGACTTCACCGATCACAAAATTTAAATTTTCATCATTAAATGACAAATCTGCAACAACAACTTCACCTAAAGCCGACAAATCATCTTGCCCTAAAACACCGTACACAAAAACAACATTTAAGCTGAAAAGCAAGGCGAACAAACGAAGTCGTGTGAATATCATTTTATGCTGCATGTTATTTATAATAATAATAATGCCAAATTTCGGGCACAATCATGAAACAAACGCAAACAATACAAGGTTATTGCAACCTTAAAGTCGGTAAAATTTCCGTATTATTGTGGGTTCAATGGGAACCTCTATGTTGAAATCACCTCTAATATCCGTTTTTGGATTCGCGCTTCTTGCGGGAATCATGTTTGTTTGCACGTCCAACGATGCGCAAGCTCAAGACCCAGAATTTACACAATACTACGCGAACCCTCTGTTCTTAAATCCAGCTTTTGCTGGGTCTGACAGGTGTCCTCGCATGGTTATGGCATACAGGAATCAATGGCCTGCCATGAGTGGATCCTATGTCACACAAGCTGTTTCTTATGACCAGCACCTTCAAAGTATACAAGGTGGATTAGGTCTTACTGTCTTGCGAGATCAGGCTGGTCAAAACACGCTTTCTACGACTCGAGTGACGGGAATGTATGCCTATCAGCAAGCGCTAACGCGCAAGATTTCGATCAGAGCAGCGCTAGAAGCAAGTTATTTTCAAAAAGCGCTCGATTGGAGCAACCTCACATTTGGTGACATGATCGATCCGCGTCGGGGATTCATCTATGAAACCCAAGACACACCCAGAGGTGGAACAGTTCAGAATGTAGATTTCGGTGCTGGAATGTTGGTGTTCACAGAGAAATTCCATCTCGGTTTCGCCGCTCACCATCTGAATGAGCCGAATGAGTCATTGGTTGTAGGGTTAAGTCGTCTGCCTATGAAACTCACCATTCATGGTGGAGGAAAATTTCCATTGAAGACAAACATTCGCCGAGAAGTGGTCGCATCTATCTCTCCAAGTTTCCTGTTCCGTCAACAAGGTGAGTTTAAGCAAATGAATCTCGGTCTGTTTGTAAATAAAGGACCGTTGTTTGGAGGCGTTTGGTATCGTGGGGTTGTTTTTACTGAATACAGGGATGCTTTAATTGCCGTTTTAGGTGTAGAAACGGACATCATGCGTTTCGGGTACAGTTACGACATTACAATATCAGAGCTAACGCCTGCAACAGGTGGGGCTCACGAGCTAAGTATGACATTGAAATTCGATTGCTCACAAAAAAAAGGCAAGTTCCGCAAAATACCTTGCCCTACTTTTTAGTTATATATGAACCTAAAGATCTATTATCGGTCAAGCTAACCTGCAAGAACGATAAACTAACATTCTCAAAATATATATAAGATGACCTGGAAAAATTCCTCAAGCATTCTTTCGCTTTTAATACTATTGACTGTACTTTCTGGCTGTTACTACGAGCGTTCTGGCTCAACTGGATGGGCTTACAACGACGCAGCAAATGGCGGATTTGAAAAAAGCACATTCTTTGAACAACAAACCGGCCCCGGGTTGATTCTTGTCGAAGGAGGAACATTTACCATGGGACAAGTCGAGGATGATTTGATGGGATCATGGGACAATTCTCCTCGCAGAGTGACTGTTTCAACTTTTTACATGGACGAAACAGAAGTGACGAATCATTTTTGGTTAGAATACATCACATGGCTAGAGCGCATTTATGGTGAGGACAACTCTGAAATAGTAGAAAGAGCACTCCCTGACACGCTTGCTTGGCGTGAGAAACTGGCATACAACGAGCCATTGGTGAAATACTACCTGAGACATCCTGCTTACCGTGACTATCCAGTTGTAGGTGTTTCGTGGAGACAAGCAAATGAATTCTGTAAATGGCGTACCGACCGTGTGAACGAAGGCATTCTTATCAGAGAGGGACTGTTGGTTGACAATCCATATGGTCAATCAGATGTAGAACACTTTACGACTGAGACATATTTAAACAATCAATATGTAGGGACTGGCGAAGTAGAGGGAGTGAAATCCTATGGCCAATCTGAATACCGTGACATCTCACTTGAAGATGGATTGCTTCTGCCCGATTACAGATTGCCTACAGAAGCGGAATGGGAATATGCGGCACTGGGACTCATCGGAAATAGCTATGGCGAACTTATTGAAGAGCGTAGAACGTATCCATGGGACGGACACTACATCAGGAATGATGAACTGAGATCGAAAGAATATGGAAACATCAATGCGAACTTTGTTCGTGGACGTGGTGACTTCATGGGTATCGCTGGCGATCTAGACGATTTCGGCGACATTACTGTTGATGTACATAATTACGCTCCAAATGACTACGGTCTATTTAACATGGCCGGAAACGTCAACGAATGGGTGATGGATGTATACCGTCCATTTTCAAGTTTAGACAACGAGGAATTTCGACCATTCAGAGGAAATAACTACCAAACAAAGGTGCTTAATTCTAAAGGAGATCCTGATGAAAAATACGAATATGTTGTTTACGACCTGAACCGCATTGGAAATTTCCTGTCCGATTACAGAACAGAAAAAGGCAAAGGAGGTAGAGGACTCGGTGAAGAAGATGAGAATTTGTTAGAAAATGTAGAAAAAAAGGTGGAAGAGGCGCTTGAAAAGAGTCAGGACGATCAAGAAGAAGAAAGTATGAATACGATGGATGAGGCCATTGAGATGATCGAAGACAGTGAAGCATTAATCGCAGCTGACTTGAGAAAAGGGTTAAGTGAGAATATTATTGCTGTGCCCGGTGACATGAAATACCGTGACGTGACGTTAGAAGAAAACCTTGGTCGCTCAAACTACCGCGTAGCTGACAACATTGATTTCAGAGATGGGGATACATATAGCTCTACAATGTACAATCAACCTGAGGATGCAAGTTCAAATTCCAGTCGCATGTACGATTACGGAAATTCGACATTGGTCAACAACGAATCACGTGTATATAAAGGAGGAAGTTGGAATGATCGAGCCTACTGGCTTGTTCCTGGTACCAGACGTTTTTTAGATGAAAGAAAATCTTCGTCAACGGTCGGTTTCCGTTGCGCAATGACACGTGTAGGAGCACCTGTACCTTTCCAGGGTCAGTAAACGAAAAGTACACCGAAGACTTGAGACATGAATAAATGCCCCAACGTACGATTGTACGTTGGGGCATTTTACTTGAAGAATACATCAGGAGTTTACAAATGAATTTAGAACAGTTATATAACCTTTACCTAGAAGCAGAAAACGGCGTAACAACAGACACTCGGAAATGTGGTCCTGGGATGTTGTTTTTTGGAATCAAGGGAGAGAATTTTGATGGCAACAGTTTTGCAGAAGAAGCCTTGAAAAAAGGATGTATTGCATCTGTTGTAGATGACGAGGAGATCGGCCAATCAGAGGGAATGGTGTTTGTAGACAATGTCCTTGCAACGATTCAGCACTTGTCGACAATGCATCGCAGAAACTTCAACATACCCGTGCTGGGACTTACTGGAAGCAATGGGAAGACAACCACGAAAGAGTTAATGAAAGTCGTTCTGTCAAACAAATACAACGTTCACGCAACTGAAGGTAATTTAAACAACCACCTGGGAGTGCCATTGACCATTTTATCAATGCCACATGATTGTGATTTTTTAGTGG
>CAWVRV010000033.1:0-26169 GCA_963932755.1 uncultured Flavobacteriales bacterium
AAATGCTCCAAGATGCTCCACACTCTGATCTTAGAAGGTCACGTGCAGCTGGTGTGAGTATGATACCCACATCAACTGGTGCAGCCGCTGCTGTCGGTCTTGTTCTGCCTGAACTGCAAGGAAAGTTAGACGGACTTGCAATTCGCGTTCCGACCCTCACAGGTTCAATTACAGACCTCACCGCTGAATTGAGTCAGAATGTTACTGTGGAAGAAGTCAATGCAGCAATGAGAAAAGCTGCTGAAGGACCATTAAAAGGGGTGATGCAATATTGTGTAGACCCGATAGTGAGTGCTGACATCATTGGAGACGCACATAGTTGTATCTTTGATTCGGGACTGACAAAAGTTTCAAAAAACATCGTAAAAATATTTGGGTGGTATGATAATGAATTTGGTTATGCAAGTAGAGTTGTCGATCTAGCAGATCGACTTTAATTATTCACCCATGATTATTTTAATAGCAGATAGCGGTTCCACAAAAAGTGATTGGCTCGCCATAGATGAAGATGGGAACGAGCTGAAGCAGTTCAGCACGATGGGTTTCAACCCTTATTTTCATACATCGGAGATCGTTGAGGCAGAACTCAATAACAATTCGGATATGCGAAGTTTGGCACCAAGAGTATCTCGTGTGTTTTTCTATGGCGCTGGGTCCAGTTCGCCGGAAATGTGCTCTGTTATTGAAAAGGGCTTGAAAAAGGTAATGCCACTCGCAGAGATAAGCGTAGGGCACGATTTGGAAGGTGCGGCCTTTTCAACGTGGTCTGGAACTTCTGCGATTACTTGTATCTTAGGTACGGGCTCAAATTCTTGTTACTTCGATGGCGATAAAGTCTACGAAGAGGTGCCGTCTTTGGCGTATATATTGGGTGATGAGGGAAGTGGGAGCTGGTTCGGGAAACGTTTGTTACAAGCGTTCTTTTACAAACAACTTCCAAAAGAAATTCACGATGATTTCGTTTCTGTATTTAATCTCTCAGTGACAGATGTGACGAGAAGGACCTATACTGAACCGAACCCAAATGTCTTTCTCGCGAGCTTCATGAAATTTATTGCGAAGCATAAAGACTCAGATATAGTTAAAGGCTGGTTGCTGGAAGGTTTTGGCGAATTTTTGGACGCACATGTTGCCTGTTATAAGAATTATAAGGAAGTTCCCGTACATTTTATAGGCAGTGTGGCATATCATTTCCAAGATCAGTTGGTGATTGCATGTGAAGAGAGAGGGGTTGAAGTGGGTAACCTCATTAAAAAACCCATCGAGGGGCTCGCCAAATATCACCTTGATTGTATCCTGAAATGAAAATTTTAGGTTGTCTATTTGACATGGATGGCGTTATTATTGATACGGCCAAACATCATTATGTCGCTTGGAAATCCCTTGCTGACGAGTTGGCCATACCCTTTACAGAAGTTGAAAACGAATCCTTAAATGGACTTTCACGCTTAGATAGTTTAGAGTGTATTTTAAGGTCAGGAAATTTGGAAGTAAGTTCAAAAACAAAGATTGAACTTATGGAGAAAAAAAACCAATTGTATCTTCAAATTATTGGTTCACAGGGGCCAGATGACATACTTCCAGGTGTGAAGGAATTGATGTTAGAATTGCGAAGCAAGGGGATAGCAGTTTGTTTGGGTTCGTCAAGTAAAAATGCTTCTTCAATATTGAAAAGTCTAGGTATCTTCGACTTGTTTGATGGGATTGTAGATGGGAACAATCTGACTTTGTCGAAGCCCGATCCTGAGGTGTTCATTAAAGGTTCTAAAATACTTGGTCTTGCTCCTTCGGAGTGTGTTGTATTCGAAGATGCGGAGTCAGGCATTGAGGCTGCGCTTAGCGGAGGTTTTTTCGCCCTAGGAATAGGTAAAAAAGGCTCACTGAAGAGCGCGCATGCAAACGTGCAAGATTTGGCCCACATGACGTTCGAGAAACTTCAGGGTTTGGTGGATTCCCATGAGTCACACTGAAGGTCTACCTCTATTTGTTTAATCAGCCCATGTGCTGTTTGCCGATCCCGGACTCCCGCCCAAAGCGTTAGAAGGCATCCATGAGCTTGGCAAGAAGTTGTCGTAGTTTATGCCACGCCATTCCAATGATGGCCCTCCACCATCAGGTTCCGGAGGCCATTCGCCATAGTCGCTATAGCTCACTTGGTCAGATTCCGAACCATCAGACCTCAACAGTCTGATTGTTTCACCGCTGTTGTGTAAGCCTGAACTACCTGAAAAAGAAATGATTAGTGTAAACGGGGGGGCTGCTTGAGAAAACGCAGCGGTGTCATTCACAAATACAATGTATTCTCCAGCATTGAGCCATGTGTTTGCAGGCACCAGAGCGTTCACAGCATCCGCCAAACGCCATTCACTCAAGTTTATCCCAAAAGGATGCGGATTGTACAACTCGACAAATTCCCACTCACTATCTGTCCCTTGTTGCGTCGATGGATTGTAGTGTATTTCAGAGATAGATGGTTCGTATGCAGGCAAGCCGTCACATGACATACCATACGTGGACAACAATTCTAAGAGATCGTCCCCATCAATGATGCCATTCCCATTGATGTCATTTGGACATTGTGAATATGTACTCAGGCAGTTTGAAAATTGGAATAAAAGGACGAATGAGAAAGACAGTAATATTTGATGCTTCATTTGTTTTTTTAAGCAAAGAAGCACAGGATTACGCGCAGTTTTTCAGAAGGTTTTGTGGCTGTTTACTTAGATTTTGTATTCGGAATAAAATCGATTCCTACCGGACAGTGATCGGACCCCATGACATCATTTAATATAAACGTCTCCGAGATGTCAGAGACAATTCTGTTGCTAGCGAGCATGTAATCTAAACGCCACCCTACATTCTTTTCTCTCGCTCCACCACGATAGCTCCACCAGCTGTATTTGGTTCTTTCTGGGTTGTTGTTTCGCCACGTATCCGTAAATCCCGCCTGAATGTGACAGGTCATTCCATCAATTTCCTTTTGTGTGTAACCAGGTGTTTTGTTGTAGTTGGGAGTAGGTCTGGCGAGATCAATGGGTTGATGAGCTACGTTGAGGTCTCCACAACAAATGACGGGTTTGTCAGCGTCTAATTTTTGAAGGAAATCTCTAAAGGCAAGATCCCATGTCTCTCTAAAGGGGAGTCTCTTTAAACCAGAGGATGAATTGGGTGTGTATACTGTCACAAAGTGAAAGTCTTCAAATTCAGCATGAAGCACTCGCCCTTCAGTATCGAGCTCAGGAATACCTATTCCTGCCTGGACCTTCAAGGGTGTGACACGTGTGATGATTGCAGTTCCTGAATACCCTTTCTTGATGGCAGATGAACTGAATACTTCATATCCATCTAGCGATGGAAGCCCGAAGAGTGCTTCCCGAACTTGATCATCCTGAGCTTTCGTTTCTTGCAAGCCGATAACGTCCACATTTAAGTTTGACATGATGCTGTCAAAATCTTTCTTTACAATGGCTCTGATGCCATTTACATTCCAACTTATTAATTTCATGCAGGGGGCAAATAGTTTGGCTTTTTACGCCAGGTTCTAATTTGGTCTAAAAGCACTTCAATTGTTCCGTGCTCTAGGATAACATCTCCTATTTGATATAGGTGGTTGAGGTACTCTTCTGAATTTGAAAACTCCTTTGAGGCTTCAAGATTGAGAAATTGAGGGCCGTCAGGACATGGGTGAATCCTAAAAAGAGAATACGCTTTTTCTTCAGTAGAATATGCTGTAACCATCATTCCTCCCAAATCATGGCCCAACTCGATGGGTGCTGGAGATCGCATGAAATAGGCATTCCAGGGCCCCATATATCCCATGCTGAAGTAAGGATATAGCCATGGCTTATTCGGAATTTTTTCTTTTTCCAAAGCGTGAATTAGCTTTTGCGTAGACGAACGCACATCATGCCCAATCGTGTTGTCGGGATTGAATTTTTCAATTTTCGCCCAACGTTTTGCTGGAGTATAATACTCCATGTTGCCTAGCTTTAGTTTGTAGTCGAATGAAGAATCTTTATCTAGGATATAACCAGGATAGAACCACTTTCTTTCGGAGGTCAAACCAAACTCTATTTCTTTTAACATCGTCAACTTCCCAAGACTCCATTCGGCGTATTGTTCATCATAAAGACCCAGTAAACTCGCCATGCTGATGTCGCCCAAATCAAAATAACTGACGGCAATTAACTTGTCACCGTCGTAGATGCAGACTTCACGTGTGTCAAAGACTGTGCTTTGAAAGCCAGCATTTAAATACTCTTCAAGAGTCCCGTGAATAAAGCCTTTAAATCGATGTTTGTGAGAGGCGTAGAGCGCTTCCTTTTCTTTGTTAGTACTTGCTATTCCGTAGCATATTTTGAATTTACTTTCAGCTTTACGGAGCAATTTTCGTTGTCCTTTTCGGAAGCCAAACTTCTCTAAGTTTAAACGGATATTAACGACAGAATAAAGCTCATTGTCAAGACACAGCAAATCCATTTTATAGAGCATCACAGCGCCTCTAAACCACCCAGAAGCCAAATACTGATCGTATCGAACTCTTGAGAGTTGTCTGGGGAAATGTGTTTGAACGAGCATCTAATGTTATTGCCTGATGTGGATTACAACCATTTTCTTACAAACCTTGAGAAAGTCAAACCTCGACCTTTAAAGGGTGGGAAGGTAAGAGGTAGTGCACTGAAACGCGATGTTTGGACTACAAAACTCCTGAGATTTGAGAATGCATCGAAGCTGTACTTGCCCGATGAACGTCCTATGCCACTGGTTTGAATTCCTCCAAAGGGCAATTCGCAATTTGCGACTTGGATCACAACTTCGTTTACAGCTGTGCTTCCAGCCTTCGTATTTGCAATGAACCAATTTGTGTTTTTCTTATTTGTACTGAATATATAAAGCGCGAGTGGATGTGGGTTTTTTGCAACAATCTCTATTGCCTCTTCTTTTTGTGACCAAGACATTACAGGGAGCACAGGACCGAAAATCTCTTCTTGCATGATGGCCATCTCGTTTGTGCAGTCTGTTAAAATACATGGTGAAATTTGACGCTTCTCCGCGCCATGCTCCAGAACACCCCCTGGTACATGAAGTTTCGCCCCCATTTTAACGGCGTCATTGATCAGGCTCAATATTCTTTCGTAGTGATGTTGATTGACAATCTTCCCTAGATCTTCACTTTCAATCGGGTGCTCTCCAAACATGTCGGTAATCCTCTCTAAGATCTTCTTTACCAACTCTTTTTCTATGCTTTTTTCAACGAGCATATGATCTGGAGCGATACAAACTTGCCCTGAATTTATAAATTTCCCCCATGTGATCTTCATGGCAGCATTCTTCATATTTGCTGTTTTGTCTACAATTACAGGGCTCTTTCCTCCCAATTCTAATGTGACGGAGCAAAGTTGTTTTGTCGCGGCCTCCATGACCTTTCTGCCTATGTCAGTTCCTCCTGTAAAACACATGTGGTTGCATGGCGACGCTGTAAGGCTTGCGGCCACTTCAGGACCCCCAAGCACCACTTTTACAATGTCTTCAGTGAATACTGAGTTGAGCAACTTCTTGATTGCTTCTGAAGAATGTGGTGTATGCTCTGAGGGCTTCACAACGATGCTGTTTCCTGCTGCGAGAGCACCCACGAGAGGACGTAATGTAAGCAAGACAGGAAAGTTCCAGGGAGAGATAATCAGCACTTTCCCTTTGGGTTCAGTCAACACAAACTGGCGTGTTCCAATCATCGACAGGGGAGTAGGGACAAACCTTTTCCCCATCCATGAGCTGAGGTTTTTTAACGCATATTGGATCTCTTTTTTGAGCGGATAAATCTCATGTAGCAGGGCTTCTGCCTCAGGTTTTGCAAGGTCGGCATAGAGTGCATCGAGTATTTCTTGCTCGTGTTTCTCCACGGCAGACCACAATGCTTTTAATCGAGATTTTCTTTCTTGCAGATTCCCAGGTACCATTGATTTTTAATTATTTGTTTTCGAGCAATTCCTTTAAACCACCTACTGAGCTCATCAGGCCTGATGCCTCATACGGCATAAATACAGTTTTCTGTCCTGCACCACCCTCACGTAATATCTGCTCTAAGGTATCAATGTATTTGATGGCGATGAGGTATTGCGCAGGATCCGCCTTGGTCTCCACCACGGCTGCAGCAATTTTATGAATGGCTTGCGCTTCTGCTTCGGCTACTTTAATACGGGCTGTTGCCTCACCTTCGGCATAAAGTATTTTTGCTTGTTTGTGGCCCTCTGCTTCGTTAATTGCGGCTTCTTTTTGTCCCTCTGCATTAAGTACAGTCGCTTTTTTTGTTCCCTCTGCCTCGATGATTTGTGCTCTTCGATTTCTTTCAGCTCTCATCTGCTTCTCCATGGCCTCTTTGATGTCTTGTGGGGGGTTAATATCCTGAAGCTCTACACGGTTCACTTTTACGCCCCACTTGTTTGTAGCGTCATCTAGGATGATTCTAAGCTTGTTGTTAATCGTATCACGAGATGCAAGACAATCATCCAGTTCAAGTTCTCCGATTACATTTCTGAGTGTAGTTTGAGTGAGCTTTTCAATTGCATTTGGCAGGTTGTTTATTTCATACACAGATTTCACAGGATCTACGATTTGGAAGTAAATCAGGGCGTTAATTTCTGTAACGACGTTGTCTTTTGTAATCACACTTTGCTTGGGGAAATCAAAGACCGTTTCTCTTAAATCTATTCGTTCTCTAGATTTATAGGTCACATATCTTCTCCCTTGTCCATCTTCAACCGCATATCTCCATTGAACGGTTCGGGGTTTGTCAATGATGGGGATAATTACATTTATTCCCGCTTCAAGCGTGCTGCTGTATTTGCCGAGTCGTTCAATAATCATTGACTCGCTTTGCTTGACTATTCTGATGCCTTTGATGACAATAAGCGCAGCAAAAATGAGAATAAAAGTTGAAATGATACTTGTGATTTCCATGGTGGTTTGGTTATAGTTTATTTACTAATAGAATCGTGCTGTTGACAGCAACAATCTTTACGATGTCGCCTTTTGTCAGAATTGTTTCTTTTGTTTCTTGTTTTGCTTTCCAATCGTCTCCATCAATCGAGCATCTTCCGAATCCACTTTTTGTATTGAAATCAGTCGTAACGATTGCGGTCTTTCCAATCAAAGCATCTACGCCAGTTTTTAAGCCTTCCCCATGAAACAAATGTTTCATTGCAAAGGGGCGAAGGAAGATAAAGGCCAAGATTGTCGTGACAGATGCAGCGATTGTTTGGCCTTCCCAGGCCAGGCCAAATAAATCACCCACCATGCCTCCAAGAGCACCAACAGCTAGGCATCCAAGGATCATTCCAGGTACAAAGATCTCTCCAATTAACAGAATAAGGGCGGCAATAGCCCAAAGGTGCCAGGGGTCATATATCATATGCTGAAGTTAAGTGGTTTTAGACCAAAGCAAGTGTAGTTTTTCAACTTGTGGTAAAATTCGATCTCCATCGTTGTTGTAGATGACGTAGTCAGAAAGATCCAGGCGTTTTTGCTCTGAAAGTTGGGCTTTGAACTTGCCCATCATCATTTTTCTTGCGGATTGATTTGACCCTACATCCCGCTTAAGGACTCTGTCGACTCTTTCTTCTTCATCAGTCGATATTGTAAGTACAGCGTCACATCCTTTGTCGGCGCCACTCTCAAAAAGTATTGCCGATTCTCTCAATATATATGTGGTCGTACTCGGCAATTCCATCAGCCAAACTTCAAATGCTTCCCTCACAACAGGGTGTACAAGGTTGTTGAGGAATTCTAATCCACCCTCTTCGTTGAACGCCAACTTGCCCAGTTCTTTTCTGTTGATATCTCGGGCAGCTCCTCCCTTATTTCTGACAGCGACGACTTCGCCAAATCGGTCGATGATCGCATTCCTGACGGAAGAGTTGTTTAGATAAATCTGATGAGCCGCTTTGTCTGCATCAAATCTAGGCACTCCCAATGCCTGGAAGACCCTTGCCACAGTTGATTTTCCGGAGCCAATTCCACCCGTAAGACCTACAATGAAGATATCTTTTTTATAATCCTTTGCACGCATAATGTAAAGGAAAGAAAACCTTACGACCTTTGCACCATATAAATTGAATTATTCCACATGGCTCATATCGTATCCCCATCTCTTCTCGCTGCCGATTTCGCCAATCTTCAGCGCGACATAGAGTTTGTCAATTCAAGCGACGCGGATTGGTTTCATATTGACGTTATGGATGGTGTTTTCGTTCCGAATATTAGTTTCGGAATGCCAGTAATTAAGGCCATTGCGAAGCATGCTGACAAACCCCTGGATGTTCACCTGATGATTGTAGACCCAGATCGATACCTGGAGGATTTCGCGAATTTAGGCGCAGACATTTTGACAGTCCATCTTGAAGCATGTGACCACCTTCACAGAACCCTGGCGGCGATTCGGGCGCTCGGGATGAAAGCTGGCGTTGCGCTCAACCCACACACGCCTGTAGAGTCTTTAAGTGAGCTGTTACACGATTTCGACCTTGTGTGTTTGATGAGTGTTAACCCAGGCTTTGGAGGTCAATCATTCATTGAGCGCACCTATGAAAAGGTACGAAAACTCAGAAAAATGGGTGACGATGTCGGCGCAAAATTTCACATTGAAATTGATGGTGGAGTGACCACCTCAAATGCCTCAGCCCTTGTAGAAGCGGGTGCAGATGTCCTCGTGGCGGGCTCCGCTATTTTCAGGGCTGAAAACCCCGGTGCTGCAACAACAGCAATCAAGAACGCTTAGGCTCTGGAGCGTATTCAACAGCTTTCTCCGAATAGTGCCAACAGGAATAACAAGTCGTTTATATCTGTAGAGCCATTGGCGTTGAAATCGATGGTGCAATTTGTGAGGCAGCCATAATCAGAAATCAACACCAATATATCAGTGCTTCCGATCACGCCATCTCCATTTAAATCGCCAGCCAATTCATTTGTGATTTGGAATGAGCTTTCGCAAAGCATCGTCCCCTGATGAGATACTGTGTATTTGTAATAGCCAGCCCCTGTAAGTGTCATTTCTATCGATTCTGAAAGAACTATTTCATAGGGTTGTGTCTCGTCGAATTCCAAGTCTTGAGGGGCGGTTTCTTGATAAGACCAAACAACTTCTGCGCCCTCCCAAAAGGGTGTCGCCGAGACGGTCACTGTTTCAGGGCCACAAAGCGTTGTGTCGGAGACATGAGGACATGCGGAATATCCTTCTGTATAGAGCGCTCTCGGTTCGGTGTCCATTCCATTGTCTAAACCGTAATATTTGTCTATTACTCCGCTTGACCATTGAATTTCTAATGAATCAACAAATGAGGTTTCGCCAAGACCAAAATGCTCGTAAAACCCCTCTTGTCCCAGGTAATTCTCGCCGCAATGTGTGCTTTTTGACTGTGTAATCCCACCAGCAGATACTGCGATCCATGATCCGACACCCATCGAGTTTGAGAGCTGACCTGTGAGGCCGATTTGGGTATAGTTTGCTGGCTCATCCGTAAACCCTGCGTTCATCCAAACTCTTGCCTTGTGGTTGCCGATGTTGTGCACGACAAAATCGACCCATCCATTTCTGTCGAAATCGCCACTTGCTACGGTATGGGAGTTCAGCAGGTCGGTGTTGTACACATCTGTGCTGACAAGGTTGAACCCAAATGGTGTGCTAGCTCCTGTCCCGGAATTTTCAAAAAGAAAATTTTCCTGATAGGGGTTTACTGGATCGTGTTCAGAGATAAAAAGATCGATGTCTGTGTCATTGTCAATATCCATCCAAACAGCAGCCCAACAAAATTTAATCAGATTCAACCCCAGTGGTACAGATTCCTCTATGTAAACGCCTGATTGAGTGCCGCGAAACAGCTTGCTTCCTTCAGGATTCTCCCCTATGCCTGAATCAGATATGTAGATGTCCGTGATTCCATCTGAATTATAATCTCCCAATGTCGCGGACATAGCGTCCATCGAAACATCCAATCCTACTTGTGATGCGATATCCTCAAATTGTCCGTTTTGTAGGTTGTGAAACAATGTGTTTGCGCCATCCTTGTCGTTAATGACAAATAAATCTTGAAAGCCATCTCTGTCCCAGTCATACCAAACAGATTGAAAGGAGGCACGCGCATAAATACCTGTAAGAGATTCCGCGCTTACATCTGTGAATTGGAAATCACCATCGTTTCTCATCAAGACATTCCTGTATTCTGCTCCCACATCTTCCTCGCTTTCATAATACCTGCAGATGTAAAGGTCAAGATCTCCATCGTTGTCGTAATCACCCCAGGAACATCCTTCCGAGGGCATCTCAACTTGTTCGATGTTCGTGAAGGCAGTGACATTGATGAATAGAGTATCGCCAATATTTTCAGCGATTTCCGCCCGACCTTCTGCATCGGAGTAGTACAAATCCATGTCCCCGTCATCATCAATGTCTAGCCATATAATAGACTTTGCTTCTGTTTGTTGCGTAACAGGCAAATGCCTAGACGTAAATCCATTTCCTTGATTGTTTATGAATGTTCTCAATGCTCCAGATGAATTGCCAAAGGTCAAATCATCCCATCCATCCATGTTCCAATCTGCGGTAGAGACGCCCGATCCATAAACACCATCCCAATCATATTGTACGATGCCCCACATAGGTGCGTTGTCTGTAAATATTTGAGCATTTACAAAAAAAGGACTCATTGAAATAAGAAGAAAATAGAACCTCATGGCACATGTTTTAAGGTTCAACAGCAGCTGTAATGTCTGCTTCTAAGAGAGAAGTACACATGGGTTCCAAATTGCTAAAAGAACCGTTTTTAACAATGCACCTTCCTTTGTAATGAATGATCATCGCACATTGCTCGGCCTGTAGCGGTTCATGTCCGCAGCTGGACACCAAGCATTCAATCACGTGGTCAAACGTATTGTGGTCGTCGTTGTACACGACCAGTTTCCATCCGTCATCAATGTTTACTTCCACCAAGACCTCTTCTTCAGTCTCAACTGAGAAGTTTATTCCTTGAATTATATTAATCTCGTGCTTCATTTACTCTTGCAAAGATAAGGTGTGATAATCCATGCTATTAGAGGACAGTCTCAATGTATTTTTGCACCATGTCAGAAAACAAAAGTAGACACTTTATTCAGCAAATGATTGATGCTGATCTAGCGGCTGGTAAAAATGGGGGAGTTGTACATACGCGTTTCCCGCCTGAGCCTAATGGTTACCTTCATATCGGACATGCAAAAGCGATCTGTATTGGTTTCGGATTGGCGAAAGAATATGGCGGATTGACGAATCTCAGATTTGACGACACTAATCCCATAAAGGAAGAGATTGAATACGTGGATGCCATACGGGAAGACTTAAAGTGGTTAGGTTTCGAACCTAATGGAGGAGAGTTCTTTACGAGTGATTACTTTAATGAATTATTTACGCTGGCACTGAAACTTATAGACGATGGGAAAGCGTACGTTGATGATCAAACTTCTGAGCAAATAGCCGAACAAAAAGGCACCCCCACATCGCCTGGAAAGCATAGCCCACATAGAGATCGAAGTCCCGAAGAAAACCGTGATCTTTTCGAACGCATGAAAGCAGGTGAGTTCGATGCAGGCTCTCGTGTGTTACGTGCAAAAATTGACATGGCAAGCGACAATATGCACTTGCGTGACCCCCTCATGTATCGCATCATGTATGCAACCCATCACCGCACAGGAGATGATTGGTGTATTTATCCCATGTACGACTTTGCGCATGGTCAGTCAGACAGTATAGAGGGTATTACACACAGTTTGTGTACCCTTGAGTTCGAAGTGCACAGGCCTTTATACGATTGGTACATTCAGAATCTTGAAATATTCCCTTCGTCCCAAACTGAATTTGCCCGTCTTAACCTCAACTATACAGTCATGTCTAAGAGGAAACTTCTCACCCTTGTCGAGGAAGGCTATGTAGATGGGTGGGATGACCCTAGAATGCCTACGATCAGTGGGTTAAGAAGACGTGGTTATACCCCGGCGAGTATTCGTGAGTTTATTGACAGAGTAGGAGTGGCCAAACGTGAAAACATCATTGATGTAAGTCTTTTGGAATGGGCGCTACGTGACGACCTCAACCGGGTCGCTCCACGCGTTATGGCAGTTCTTGATCCAATGAAGCTCGTCATCATCAACTACCCCGAAGGTCAAATTGAGATGTTGCCTTCTGAAAACAATCCCGAGGATCCTGAATCAGGCACCAGAGAACTTCCATTTGGGCGGGAACTCTTTATCGAAGCTGAAGATTTTAAAATTGAGGCCAACCGCAAGTGGTTCCGTCTCGCTCCCGGAAAAGTCGTTCGATTAAAAAGTGCGTATAAAGTTGAGTATGTCGACCATTTGTGTGACGATTCAGGGAAAGTCACTGAAGTCCATGTGAACTATTTTGAGAACTCAAAATCTGGGTCAGATACCAGTGGGATCAAAGCAAAAGGAACACTACACTGGGTTGAATCTACGCACGCGATTGATGCTGAAGTACGTCTTTATGATCGGTTGTTTGCAGATCCCAACCCCGATGGTCACAAAGAGAAGTCTTACATGGAATTCCTCAATCCCGAGTCGATTCAGGTTTTAACCAATTGTAAACTCGAACCCTCGCTCAAAAACGCAATGCCAGGAACGACCTTTCAGTTTACTCGTTTGGGATACTTTACGCCAGACACAAAGGGGGAGGGTGTATTCAACAGAGCTTTAACATTGCGTGACAGCTGGAAAGGTCAGTAATTAAACCCTTTTCAGTCCCATCTCTGCACCGAGTTTGAGCATGAGCTTAAATGCTTCATCGGGATCGTTTTTGATGTCTCCTTCAAGGATCGCCTCTTTGATGGCTTTTTTGATGTCTCCGATCGGACGCGAAGGTGGAATCCCGAAGGTATTCATGATCATCTCACCTGTGACTGGTGGTTGGAAATTCCTCACTGAGTCATTGCCTTCTACTTCTTTGAGCTTCTTGACGACAATGTCATAGTTTTTAAGATATCTAGAGACTTTGGCTTCATTTTTAGAAGTTATATCTGCTCGGCAAAGAATCATCAATGCGTCAATGTCATCTCCGGCCTCGTTTAGAAGTCTTCGAATCGCACTATCTGTCACGATCTCTTTTGTGAGAGCGATGGGGCGAAGGTGCAACAAGACGAGCTTTTGCACAAACTTCATCTTTGCATCCATTGGAAGCTTCAGACGAGAAAAAATCACAGGAACCATTCTGGCGCCTTTGTCTTCATGGCCATGGAAGGTCCAGCCGTTCTTTTTGTCGAAACGCTTTGTAGGAGGTTTGGCAATGTCATGAAGTATGGCCGCCCAACGGAGCCATAAATCATCACTTTTTGCACAGACGTTTTCGAGCACTTGCAGGGTGTGAAAAAAGTTGTCTTTGTGTCCTATGCCATCTCTTTTTTCCGCTCCTTGCAAGGCCACCATCTCTGGGAAGAAACGGTCCAATAAGCCAGTATTTGCTAGAATTTTAAAGCCTTTCCCCGGTTTGTTCGTGAGGATTATTTTATTGAGTTCCGTATGAACCCTCTCCAAAGAGATAATGTCCAAACGTTCCGCATTTCGCTTCAGCGCATCTAAGCTTTCAGGTACGATTGTAAATCCAAGCTGGGTGGCAAAACGTACCGCTCTCATCATTCTGAGGGGGTCGTCACTGAATGTGATGTCCGGATCCAGTGGCGTGCGAATCACCCCGAGGTCTATATCTCTTAAACCGTTAAAGGGGTCGATTAACTCTCCGTAGCTCTTTGAATTTAAGGAGAGTGCCATTGCATTGATCGTGAAGTCGCGTCTGTTTTGGTCGTCTTCAAGCGTGCCATCTTCAACGATGGGTTTCCGACTCTCTCTGGAGTACGATTCCTTTCTAGCGCCGACAAATTCGATTTCTAGGTTTCCGTAGTTGAACATCGCGGTACCGTAGGTCTTAAAGACATTGACATTCTTTATGCCAAGTTCTTTTGCAACAGCCTTTGCAAGATCGATTCCTTTGCCTTCAGTAACAATGTCAATGTCATTTGAAGCTCTCTCAATAATTAAATCACGGACATATCCTCCGATGACAAAAGCACGTTCGCCGCGCCCGTCAGCAATTTTGCCTATGGCTTTAAAGACTTCGTGTTTGAGGGCGTTTTCGTAATTCACAATTGGAGCAAATGGGATGCAAAGCTAATCTAGAGATTCGATTTTCACTAGAGTTAGTCCCGAAGAATTTTAAATCTTTCTGAAGTATCAAAAGATACGATGAAGGAGGACGTATTTACAGTGCGGTCAGACCGTCTGTGAGCGCTGACAAAATCTGCTCCTTCAATGATTTTAGAGTCAATTGCGTCAAAATTGGAAGGTGTAGGGGATCCAGATATATTTGCGGAAGTACTTGCAATTGGACGTCCCAGTCCATTGGCTACAAATTCCATCCATGGGTCCCTTACCAGACGGACTCCCAATGATCCGTCTTCGGCGAGAATGCTTTCGTCTACACCTTTCCCTTGAGGCATGACTACAGTGGTGGGTCTGTCGTTGTGTTCAAAGAGGTCCCAAACGGCATCGGGTACATGCTCAAAGTGCTTTTCGATTTGCCCTTCTTCAGCCACTAAAATAAGGATGGGTGTAGCTTCTGATCTGTTTTTCAGCGTTCGAAGTTTGCGCACTGCAGCGGGGTTTGTGGAATCGCATGCAATGCCCCAAACTGTATCTGAAGCATGCACAATGACATTCCCTGCTCTCAGATTTCTAACAGCTTCTATCGCGTCGTCTCGCCACGGCGCAGATTTGTTCTTTCTGCGACTCATCTTTTAGAAAGCCATTCTTCAACGTTGTTTTCTATCCTAGAGAGCGGTGAAAAAGAATCTTCGCCATGAAATGCGTCACCCGTAATTTTCTCGTAAAGTTCAATATATCTTGTGGTAACGACTGAGACAAATTCGTCGTCTAGATCAGGAGGACTTTGATTCTCAAGCCCCATAAAGTCATGTGACATCAGCCATTCTCGAACAAACTCCTTGCTGAGTTGTTTCTGGGGCTCGCCTTTTTCTTGGCGATCTAAATAGCCCTCTTTGTAAAAATATCTGGAGCTATCTGGCGTGTGAATCTCATCAATGAGAACAAGCTTGTCATTTCTCATGCCAAACTCATATTTTGTATCCACGAGTATAAGTCCTTTCTCTGAAGCCATTTCCGTTCCTCTTGTGAAGAGCGCATGTGTCACCCGCTCTAATTCGGCATAGATCTCAGGAGTCACAATGTTTCGAGAAAGAATGTCCGAAGAGGAAATATCTTCGTCGTGCCCTTCTTCTGCTTTTGTCGCAGGTGTAATGATGGGGGTGGGGAAACGATCGTGCTCCTTCATGCCTTCAGGCATAGTCACTCCACACAGTGTTCTCTTTCCCAAAGCATATTCGCGCCAAGCGTGACCGGTAAGATATCCTCTGATGACCATTTCTAATCGAATAGGATCGCACCGATACCCGATCGTTACATTTGGGTCTGGGGTGGCCAATTTCCAAGTGGGGATGATGTCCGATACAGAATCTAAGAAAGTAGATGCGACACCGTTAAGTACCTGACCTTTAAAGGGGATTCCGCGAGGCATTACGACATCGAAGGCGCTAATACGGTCTGAGACTACAGCCACCATCAGGTCGTCACCTATGCCGTACATGTCACGGACCTTTCCGAAGTATGCCGAGGTTTGGCCTGAGAAATTGAAATCAGTCTTCGTTATGGGAGTGGCAGATTTCACATCCATCATTGTTCATCTTTTTCAAAAGCGGTTATTACTGCTCGTACAAGTCTGTGCCTCATTACGTCAACGCCGGTAAGTCTAATTGTAGAAATACCTTCGACATCCTTGAGTATATTTAAAACATGAACAAGGCCTGACTTCTGTCTGTAGGGGAGGTCCACTTGGGTTTCGTCACCTGTGATGATGTACTTTGCATCCCGCCCCATGCGAGTCAAGAACATTTTTATTTGAGGAATTGTCGTGTTTTGAGCTTCATCAAGGATGACAAAAGCTTTGTCTAAAGTCCTTCCTCGCATAAATGCGAGAGGAGCAACCTCAATTACACCTTTTTCCAAAAATTCGGCGACCTTCTCAGGAGGAATCATGTCGGTGAGCGCGTCGTAAAGTGGCTGCAAGTAAGGATCTAATTTTTCCTTCATGTCCCCAGGGAGAAAGCCGAGGTTTTCACCCGCTTCAACAGCTGGACGCGTTAAGATTATTTTCTTCACACGCTTTTCTTTAAGCGCTTTTACGGCAAGCGCGACAGCGGTGTATGTTTTTCCGGTTCCAGCGGGACCTACAGCAAACACCATGTCGTGTTCTGCGACTGCATCAACAAGTTTATACTGATTTGGGGTCCTTGCGTACACCTTGTTTCCTGCAGGTCCATGAACAATCACATTGTCGGCCCCGGCATCCTTCATGAATGTGTCTTCGTTCGACTTTGCCAACCTGTCGAGGTCGTCTAAAGTTAGTGTAGAGTAGCGGTCAACATGCCACACCACCATCCTCATAATTTCCTCAAATCTCCCTACATCTTCACGGCTTCCCTTCACAAGAATATCGTGTCCTCGAGAAACTATGCGAAGTTTAGGAGAAAGTCTTTGTAACGCGCGTAAATTTGCATTCTCGTTACCAAGAATTACAACCGGGTCTAAGCCCTCAATCGAAATCAGTGTCTCATGCATGTTGAGTACAAAAATAAGTACACCACCTTTGTCTCATGCCTATAATTACATTAACATCTGATTATGGACCAGAACGGTACTATGCAGGCATCCTTAGAGGAGCCCTAATTGCCGCTGTGCCTGGTGTTGATGTTGTTGACCTGTCTCACGATGTTAGAAAATTTAATTCTGTGGATGCCGCTTTAATACTGCGCTCGTCTGTGGCTCATTTCCCCAAAGGAACCATTCACATTATTGCTGTGCAGAGTGAAGCAACCGCAGAGCGTCCACATCGCATCGTTCGAATTGAAGAGCAATATTTCATTGGCGCAGATACAGGCGTCTTTCACCTCATTTTCGGCAAAAGTCCAGACGCAGTATTTGATGTGTCCAGTATGATGGCTGATTTTGATTATCCAACGTTCCCGGAACGTGCTATTTTCGTTCCTGCCGCAGCCCATTTGGCCCGAGGAGGAATTCCTGAGCTCTTGGGACGTCCTGCTTCGCTTTCCGTTCCCAAATCAATCTTGCAACCCGCATTTGAAAACCGTGTATTAATGGGTCATGTGATCAATATCGACGGCTTTGGCAATTGTACTACAGATATTGAAAGGAAACATTTTCGAGAAGTTGGTCCTGAAAGGGAATTTGTAATCGTCATGCGATCGAGTAGGAGTGACATTAGAAAAATCAGTACCAATTACAGCGATGTCCATATTGGCGAACCTGTTGCGCTATTTAATCATTTGGGCTTTTTAGAGATTGCCATAAATCACGGTGCTCCAGGCACCGCAAATGGAGGCGCGGCTGGCTTGTTAGGAATCAAGATTGACGACGTACTTAGAATTGAATTTTCAGATTGATTATATGTAATGACCAGCATTGTTAGAATCGTTCGAATGACTTTCTCTGAATCTAGCACAGTAGATTTTGAAGCTCTTTTTGCAAAACACTCCGACGCAATCTCGTCTCAATCTGGATGTTTCTCTGTGGAGTTGGTCACAGATGCTTCAAATCCAAATGTCAGAACGACGATCAGTCGGTGGGAAAATGAGGCGAGTTTGAATAACTATAGAAAGTCGGTCTTGTTTGGGAAAGTTTGGCCAGAAACAAAGCAATTATTTTCAGCACCTCCAGAAGTGATTTCGTACATTTCGCATTCAAAATCGCATCTACAATGAGGGCTCTGATTTTTAAAGAAATTCGTGGTTTTTTCAGTTCTTTAATAGGATATGTTGTTATCGCAGCTTTCCTACTGCTAATGGGGCTTTTTCTGTGGGTATTTCCCGGCCCTTGGAACATCTTATCTGGTGGAGTGGCCTCTATGGATCCTTTCTTTACTTTGGCTCCTTGGGTTCTTTTGTTTCTCATTCCCGCAATTACGATGCGTAGTTTTGCGGAAGAACGCAGAAGCGGCACCTTAGAACTTCTTCTCACACGGCCTTTGCTTGAAGGTGAAGTTGTTTTTGCCAAATTCATAGGCGCCCTTGCGCTCATCTTTCTGGCATTGCTTCCTACACTTGGATTTGTGTGGGTGTTGGGAGAATTGGGGAGCCCTCAATGGAACTTGGACTTGGGTGCTATTTGGGGTTCTTATATTGGCTTATTTATGCTCAGCTCTTCAATAGCGGCGATCGGTATATTCACTTCAGCCTCAACATCTCAGCCATTGGTAGCCTTCCTGTCTGCGATGATTTTCTCAACGGTCGTCTATATAGGTTTCACTGCCCTAGGCGATTTTGCACTTTTAGGTCATTGGGATTATTACTTTGTCAATTTGGGATTCGAATCACATTATAGTTCTTTAAGTCGAGGACTAATTGACTCCCGAGATATCGCGTATTTTGTTTTTGTGGACGTTTTATTTCTTCAGCTAGCAAGGTTTGTTCTCGCTCTTGAAAGAGGACGGATTGGAAGGGAGGGGCTAAGGTTGTCTTTGTTCATGTCGATTTTTTGTGTTCTTCTTTTTTCTGCGCACATTGTTCATTTTTCTGTGGATCTTACTTCCGAGAAACGCCACACATTAACGGAGGGCTCTCTTCAGCTTATGGAAGAATTGAATGCCGACAGCCGTGACGTCATCGTTACCTGTTACCTGACGGGTGATTTTCCCGCCCAATGGAAACGTCTTGAGAATTCAATCAGAGAGAAACTTGAGGAATTTTCGGTGGCTTCAAGTAACCACCTGCGCTTTCAATTCGTGGACATCTATGAAACGGACGATCCACGTTCTCAAGGACAAAACGAAGAGAAACTTCTTGAACAAGGGATTTCATTTACGCGGATAGGATATGAAACAGGAGGAGGGAAGACCTTTAGAAATGTTTGGCCTTCTGCGCTCATCAGTTCAGGAGGAAAAGAAGTCCCTGTTCAGTTCTTCAGGTCAGACACCCCTCAGCCCACAGAAGAGATGATTCAGGGCTCCATTAATTCTATCGAGTATGAACTGTCGACCTCACTTCGAAGAGTGTTGTTTGACGAGGTGCCAAACATTGCTTTTATTGAAGGTCACGGAGAGCTCCCAGAAATGGAAGTTGCAGACTTCATGAATTCATTGGATGAAGATTACAATGTTTCGCGCATTCGTCTAGATGGGAAAATAAACATACTCAGTGAGCGCTTGGAAGGGATGAGGTACAGGACAAATCGATTTGACCTTGTTGTCATCGCAGGGCCAGATTCCACGTTCTCAGACAAAGACAGACTTATTCTTGATCAATTCCTCATGGGGGGGGGGCGTATGTTGTGGATGGTGGATCCTATTCTTACTGATTTGGATTCTCTTCGTTCCTCCCAAACGACGATGGCAACGGCAAACCCAATCGGCCTGAATCATCAGTTTTTTGATTATGGCGTGCGTCTAAATAGAAACCTTGTTATTGACCCACAATGTGCTCCCATAGCGTTTGATGCCGGTCCACAAGGGAACCAAAGAAGCATGCAGCTTTTCAGCTGGTACTTCTCCCCACTCGCTATTCCACAAGGCATTTCACATCCGATCACTACAAACCTAGACCCCATTCATTTCGATTTTGTTTCTGGTTTGGACACTGTTTCTACGGATGCAGATTTGAAGAAAACTGTTTTGCTTAGAAGTTCAGCCCTTGCCAGGACCTACAAAGCGCCGATTAGAATTTCAAGTTCTATCGTTGATTTGGATCCCTCATACTTTAATTCAAACAATACTCCCTACACACCATTTGCTGTTCTTATTGAGGGTTCTTTTAAATCTCATTTCACGGATATACTCCCCGATACTTTGCTTCGAGATGCAGACTTTGCATTCAGAGCTGAGGGCAGACCTTCTGCCATGGTGGTTATTGGAGATGGAGATGTCGCAAAGAACAAGGTGATTCTCACACAGGAAGGCCCACAAATTTATCCGCTGGGATATGACAGATATGCTGGGCGTGTTGTTTACGACAACAAAGATTTTCTTCGCAATGTTGTCAATCATCTTTTAGATGAAAGTTCAATCATCTCTGTGAGATCACGTGCGATTACACTTCGCTCGCTCGACAAGGATAGAATTACGACTTCTCGATTGGGATGGCAATCCCTCGCTATTGGATTGCCTCTTCTTGTTGTTTTGCTGTCGGGTATAGTCATATTCAAGCATCGATCAAGGGTATATGGTGGATGATGTTTAGCGTGCAATAAGAAAATATCGATCGAAATTTTAATACAATGAAATCAAACCTCAGAATACTCTTAGTTCTTGTAGTGGTCACGATGATCACCGGGATTGTTTGGAAAACACAGGACTCAAGAGGAGATCTGTCTTCAAATGTTCAAGCGGATTTCTCCATTTCAGACACGAGCCTCGTCAACAAGATTTTTATCGCAGACAACCAAGGCGGCACGGCTTTGCTAGAGAGGTCTGTAGATACCAGGTTTTGGTCTTTGAATGGCGAATTCTTGGCGCGAAAAGACGCGACAGACCTCCTTCTTAAAACCTTTTCTAGAATTGAAGTCAAGGGTCCTGTCAATGAAAAAATGAGAGGGACTGTGATACGAAATCTTGCAGGAACAGCAAAAAAAGTTGAGATTTATCAAGGAGGAGATAAACCCGTGAAGACTTGGTATGTTGGAACATCGACACCCAGTCATACAGGGACTTATATGGTTCTAGAGACCCCTGGTCTCGGAATGTCTTCCGAACCGTTTGTGGTGAGTCTTAAAGGCTCAATAGGGTTTCTGTCTACACGGTTTTTTACGGATATAAACGAATGGAGATATACGGGTGTGTTTGATTTCCCTGGAAGATCTTTGGCTGAAGTGACTGTAATTCATCACGATACGCCCTACCATTCATACACCATTAAATCAAATCCCACCGGGGATATCAGTCTTGAAAATGGTGCTGGAGCCCTTTTATCAATTCGAGATACGGTGAAAGTGCAAGATCAATTTTTGCGTTTTCGGAAAGTCCATTTTGAATCATATAACAATCATCTTACTGAATCGGGACAGGAAAGTATCAAAAACGCATCTCCCGCGTTTACAATGTTCGTGAAAGGGTTTGATGGGAAAAGTTCCAAGTTCGATTTGTTCTGGAAGCAGAACGAGTCAGGTCAGGATGAAGAATACATGTATGGTCTGACCACAGCTGGAGAGATCGTCTTGGTTCAGAGATATGTTTTCGACCCATTAATTGAGGTTCTTTCAGATTTCTGAACTCCACTGTTTACACGAGATTTTCAGCAAAGGCCTTCCAGGAATTTGTTTTGCGTATTGCCGCGTATGCGGGTAGAAGACCTTCAGGTGTATGCTTCGCATTGATCCAACCATTGATCGCCTTGGCCAATTCCTTTGAAGAGCCCGGTGTGACAAGTTCTCCAGTAACTCCGGGTACAATGGTAGCGGACAGGTCCCCGACGTCACTTGCAACAATGGGAAGGTTGTAGTGAACAGCGGTTGCTGTGACGCCACTCTGAGAGGCATTTAAATAGGGGAGGACGACCAAGTCTGAAGCACCGAAGATATAGGGCAATTCAGAATCTGGGATATATTCATTCATTACATGTATTCTAGATACTGCGGGACTTGACTGAATTAAGTTGTTGTATTGTTTCCATGAACCATAGCATTCACCTGCAATGACAACATGAATGTCTGCGTGAAGTTCCGCAGCGGCTTGAATCAATGTAACGAGTCCTTTATAGGGTCTGATGATTCCGAAAAACAGAACCGTATGCTTTGCTGAACTTGGAAGTCCCAAATGTTTGAGAGAGTCCGCACGAGATTCAATTTTAGGGTAATGCGTATAAAGCGGATGGAACAGCGTTTTGATGTCGAGAGTCGGTGCAAGTTTTTTGACGTCTTCAGTGACAGATTGACTTAAAGTGATGCAGCCGTCTACGCGATTTAAGAATCTTTTCGTGAGCCATTTGTCAGAAGCTTTCCCGTCATGAGATGTCGCATTGTGCATTAACGCAACCACCTTCGTCCTTGGAGATTGTTTTTTGATGGCTTTTGCCACCCCTCTTAATGCGGGTGCGAGTGCTGAATGCCAAAACGGGAGTATTGCCAGATCTACCTCTCCATGTGCTAGAATTTCTGTCGCTGTTTTGCGCCACGAATTAGGCGAAATAGAATCCATGGGAGCTTCAGGCCCTGAGGGAGGGCGAGTCGTGCCCGTTTTTATTTGGGTTTTGCCTGGAAATAAGACAGATGGATACTGTCGACTCCAATTATAGCAACGTACATCGTGTCCGATGGATTTAAGTGAATTTGCCATCTGGTCATTAAACTGAGCAATACCACCACGATAGGGATGGAATGTCGATGCGATGGCTATTTTCATATGCGCAATTTAAGCACCTTATCTTTGTGTTAGAAATTTTGACAAATGAAAGCATATCTTGTTGATGGGATTAGAACACCTATTGGATCTTTTGGTGGCACTCTAGCGTCTGTTAGAACGGATGATTTGGCCGCTTTAACTATTTCTGAGTTGTTAAAACGCAATCAAAGTTTAGACCCTGCTTCTGTAGGTGATGTGATTTTTGGCTGTGCAAACCAAGCTGGAGAAGACAATAGAAATGTTGCCCGTATGGCTTTGTTGCTTGCCGGCATGCCTTTCACCGTACCTGGCGAAACAGTCAACAGACTTTGTGCTTCGGGCTTATCTGCAGCAGTGAATGGAAGTAGAATGTTGTCCATGGGAGACGCAGATGTAGTCATTGCTGGGGGAGTTGAAAACATGACGAGAGGACCATGGGTGATGTCGAAGGCTTCTCAACCTTTTGGAAGAGACAGCCAACTTTTTGACACAAGTTTCGGATGGAGATTCATCAATCCCAAACTAGAAACTGTATATGGCACAGATGGAATGGGGGTGACGGCTGAGAATCTTGTGGAGAAATACGGGATTTCCAGAGAAGATCAGGACGCTTTTGCATATCGCTCACATATGAAAGCGACTGCGGCAAGAGATGAAGGAAGGTTGTCTGAAGAAATTGTCCCAGTCAAAATCCCAAGACGCAAACAGGACGATTTAATCTTCGAACACGATGAATTTATTAAGTCAGGAACAACAAAAGAAATTCTAGCAAAACTTCGTCCGGCATTCAAAAAAGAGGGAGGTTCTGTAACAGCAGGCAATGCCAGTGGTCTGAACGATGGAGCTGCGGCTCTCCTTTTTGCAAACGAAAAGGGCTTAAAAGCCCAAGGCTTAAAACCTCTCGCTGAGATTGTTTCTAGTGCTGTTGTGGGTGTGGAGCCTAGGATTATGGGTATAGGGCCCGTAAAAGCCTCAGAAATAGCATTAGAGAGGGCGGGCATCGGGTTTGACAACCTCGATGTGATCGAACTAAATGAAGCTTTTTCTGCACAAGCTCTGTCATGCATACGTGCATGGGGTTTGGCAGATGATGATGCAAGAATTAATCCAAATGGAGGAGGAATCTCGCTCGGTCATCCACTCGGCATGACAGGGTCAAGGATTTTGCTTTCAGCGGCGAATCATTTGAAGAGAACAGGTGGGACGTATGGACTTGTTACGCTATGTATCGGAGTGGGTCAAGGATTTGCGGTAGTGATTAAAAATACAACAAACGCAAACATTTCATTATGATTCAGGCATTCAAAGGAATGATTCCCGTCATTCATGCGTCGTCTTTTATTCATCCTACAGCAGTCGTCATCGGCCATGTGACGATAGGCCGAGATTGCTATATAGGTCCGGGTGCTGTATTGAGAGGTGATTGGGGGAAAATCGTCATCTCAGACGGGTGCAATGTCCAAGAGAATTGTGTACTACATATGTTTCCAGGAAAATCGGTTGTGTTGCTCAAGGGTGCACATGTGGGTCACGGTGCGTCCATTCATGGTGCGCGCCTTGGTGAGGACACATTAATAGGAATGAATTCTGTCATCATGGACGACGTGGTTCTAGGGGACGGTTGTATTGTGGGGGCGTTAAGCTTTCTGAAAGCGGGGTCAGTTTGGGAAACTAGAGGTCTCATTGTAGGCAATCCAGCAACGAGAATTAAAGAGGTAAGTGATTCGATGTTCACTCACAAAGTTGAAGGCACTGCGCTCTATCAGAAGTTGCCAAACCAAATGCACAACGAATCTGAGGAAGTTGAGCCACTTAGAGAAGCCCCTGAGAACAGGCACGAAGATTTCCCTGTATTTGAGACTTGGAATAAACGTTCGAATCGATAAATACGTATGGGTACATCTGGCAATCGAAAGATGGTATTTAAGCGTTTCACTGTGAGAGACGAAAAGTGCGCGATGAAAATCGGTACGGATGGTGTGATGATAGGCGCATGGGCTTCGCCAAATCACAACCACAAAAAAACACAGTTTCAAATTGCAGATATAGGGTCAGGTTCAGGAGTCATTGCACTCATGCTTGCGCAACGATTTCCAGAATCGTTCATCACTGCTGTAGAACTCGAACCTCAGGCGGCTGAGCAATCTCAGGAGAATTTCAATGCCAGTCCATTTCATTCAAGGCTAGAATGCATTGAAGAATCCTTTCAAGAGTGGTCGTTGCGCGTCGCGAATGACTCCAGGTATGATTTGGTAGTGAGCAACCCACCTTTCTTTCATGGGAAACCCAAGTCCCCATTTCATGCCAGAAATCTTGCCCGTCATGACGATTATTTGAATGTCACTGATTTGTTTGAAGGTGCAGATAAAGTTCTCAGTAGGGAAGGGGTGTTCTGTGTGGTTTGGCCTGTGGAAAGAGAACTTGACCTTATGGAAGCGGCTTCTCACATCAACTTTAAGATGATTCGGAAGTGTTTAATCCGCCCCACTCCAAATCACGAATCAGTCAGGTTTATGGCGGAGTTTTCAAAGATGCAACCTGGTGAGACATCTACAGTAAATGTCAATCCTACAGTATTTACGTTAGAAACAGGTGAGGGGGAAGGACGAGACTTCACTCCCGAGTACGATGAGCTTATGAAGGCGTTCTTCTTAGACAAGTAAAGCTTGAAAGGTATCCGTTGAGAGGTCTTGTACAGGCAATTAAAACGGTTTAATTAACCACCTATGACGCGTCTTAAATTTTCAAGCTGCGCAATCCAAAGCTCTTTTGCGTCTTCAATTTCGTCCTCTTCAGCAAAATCTGTGATGATGACAGCACGCTCTCCAGTCATCTCGTCAACTTTTATTCTTAACTCGAAGTAGTTTGAGTCTCCATTCTCTTCATCTTCGATCCATTTGAATTTCACAAATTCGTCTTTTTTCTTAGATACAAGTCTTGCGACTTCTTCACTTCCATCCCAAAGAAAAGTATGGACGTCTTTTTTGATGTTAACGTCATCGCAGAACCATTCTGCCAATCCGCTAGGAGTACTCATACAGTTGTAAAGCACACCTTTACTACTGTTAATAGGGAATTCTATTTGGAACTTCTCTTTCTCCATTGTTTCTATATTCTCCACTTTCTTGACGAGCTGTAAAAGCCGATTTTTGATATTGTGCAATATACAATTGTCTCGTAGAAATATTTGCCAATAATACGTAAATCTAAAACTAACCCACAATACCCAAAATCCTCAAAATACATGTTAGATCATAGGCATTTTCAAATAGGTAAATAAATCTATTATTGAATCGTTGACTCTATTCCTATGTGATGTTGTAAATTTGCAGTCTGAAATATTGTGATGAGATTTAAGATCTCATTCAAGAACGCCCATATGGCTGTGGGAATAGAACGCCTCGAGATGTATCAATATCTTGGGGCGTTTGTCTTTCGATCATCCTTGAAAGTCTTCAGTAAATCACCAACCTTCAACGTTCAACACTTTCTAATGTAATGGTGCCGATATTCCCCATTTGGTCATAAAAGTCTATGAATCTAAGGACAAACTCTTTGCCATCAGGTGTTCTGATTGCAAAACATCGTTCATTATCTATAGAATATTCTTTGCTTTCAAAATCATACGCTTTCCAATCGTAGCCTATTTCATTCCAGGCGGTTGAAAATTCTAAGGTATCCCA
>CAWVRV010000034.1:0-23790 GCA_963932755.1 uncultured Flavobacteriales bacterium
CCTCAACTCTGCGGACATTGTTAAGTGGAATATCGACAAGCACTACCTTCAAGACCTTATGACCGCGGGTCTCAACGTAGCACCTACGGAATTCCTAAAGCGCAACACCTCCACTACGCTAAAAGCACTCTTTGAAAAAACGGGATGGACAGAGGCTGTACTTAAACCAGCCATTTCCGGAGGTGCATGGAATACGTATCGCATCAACACAGATTCAGCTTCCTCTCACGAATCCATCTTTTCAGAACGTATCACAGAGGAAGATATGCTTTTCCAGGAATTCTTAAATGACATAGAAACATTCGGTGAAATCTCACTCATGTTCATGGGCGGGAATTACACGCACGCCGTTCGTAAAATTGCAAAACAAGGCGACTTCAGAGTCCAAGACGATCACGGAGGTCGTGTGGAGGTCTACGAAGCTTCTGTCCAGGAAATAGAATTCGGAAATTCGGCTTTGGACGCTTGCCCCTTCAACCCCATCTATGCACGAGTTGACATTGTCCGTGACAACTCCGGAAATCTCAGTCTATGCGAACTGGAACTCATCGAACCCGAACTTTGGTTCCGAAACAACCCATCTGCAGCAGATGAGCTTGCAAAAGCATGCATCTCAGCTGTTTCTTAAAACGATGTGTGTTAAAAAGGAATTGTACAACTGACCCAAGGAATTCCCGCGACCTCTGCCGAAGGAATAGCAATCATAGAAAAATCCCAAAGCACATCTCTCTTCATTGACGCCCTTCGAACCCCGAGACTTATGATAGAAACATTGTCTAGAAAATAATTCTCAGTAATCAACCACATTCTACTGTTGAGCTCAATCATCCCAGAAACATTTAAAATTCGGTCATACACCCCACCTCTGAATGCATTTCCAAAGGCAATTGATACATTTTTTCTTTCATTTCCGAAGGTCATATTCGCGAACCCTATACCCAATACTTCGCCGTCCCAAAAGGGTACGATGCAATACCACCAGCTGAAACATGAACGTTGTCAGAGAGCTGGAACCCCAATTTTACTGTACCACCTGAACCAATTGGAGTCATCGACATTCCAATTGTAAAGTTGTCACTTAGACCAAAGCTTGCTTGATTGTAGAGCAGCCATGCATTCTGGTAATACCCCTCACCCTTTTTAAGCTGCATTGCACTGGGTGCAAAAAAATACCTGGTGGCTTGTGGATTGATGTCTCCTGAACGGTTGCTTTTCCCCGAAGTCATGAGACCAACCTCGTCAGCTGAGATGTAGGTGATGTTCAAAATGTCGGTTTTAGAAATACGCATTTTGCCAAGCAGCAACGTATTGATCAAAAACGAGGATTCATCAATTTCTAACACCTCACCTTCATAAATGCCACTATTCTGCAACATAATACGGACATACTTGGTGTTATTCGTAGCTGGAACCTGAGTTTCTTGGGCAGAAACATCAAAAGTTACAGGAAGTGTAAATCCGGAGATTAGTATCAATAGAAATAAATATCTCATGTGATTAAAGCTTTGTTTTTCAAATAAGGTTAGCACAAATATAACATAACAACACACAAATAACTGAGAGTTAGTCTTTTGACTCCACAGAAACGATGGTGATCTTTTTCAATTCTTCTGAGAGCCAAGCGGAATAACTGGCTGCTCCGTGATCTACGAGATGGTGATCATCATAATAATGCGTTGGCGTTTTTGCGCCCGGCCAGTCGTTTCCATCGATGTAAAGCACGTCTGAGAAACAGTCAGGTGTAGGAAACGATTCCTCACAAAGTTGAGGAGGGTTTAACAGAATGGTTTGAGCGTCATTGAGAGAGGCTTTGGCAATCATCCCTCGCAAGATCTCACATGTAGCATCCGACATTTCGACAAATAAATCGTCACACACCACTGACTCTATGGGTTTTACATCACTCGCAACAAAGCCTAGTCCTTTATAGTGATCCTGTGAGATTTTAGCACCGGGAGGGTAATCAACACCCATTAAATCAGCCAACCAGAAATACCCAGCAACAGCCATGTAATAGGGCTCACCCGTTGCCAAGACCATATCTACAATGGGACCACTTTTGGGTGTGGAAGAATTCACCGCCCAATCCTTTGCAGCTTCCTTATTAACAAGTCCATCGTCAACCCATATTTTAGGGTAGATATCTATGACGAGATAGTGGGTAGACGTATATTCAAGTGCTACGTCAAGAATATAGGATGAATTTCCAATTCTTTGGCTAGATGAACAAACGCTAAACCCCTCCTGAGGGTCAAGGTAATGGGGGTCGACACCTCTATAGCAAGTGCTGCTTCCCAAGAAAAGAAAATCTAAGGTGTCTGATTTTGACCGCTCCATTAGTTCAGCGGTTTTCATTCTTACTGCACCGTGCTCAGAACGTTCAGCAATAAAATACGTTTCAATGGATTGGAAATTGAGGGCCGAAGTCCAAAGCAGCCCCCATGAAATGAGAAGTGAAGAAATGAATAAGAGTATGCGGGAGAGGAACGAATTCATTTGGCCTAAAATTGGAAATAAATGAAACCCGCCTCGGAATGCAGATTCTTCAGACAAAGCCAAACACAAATACCATATGTAAACCACCTGAGTGGCTGTAATTTCCTTTTGAGCCACCATTTCGGGATGTTCCCATCGCGCTGCAACCAATCGACCAAGACCATCACACCAATCCAAACGAATGCCGTGTAAACAAAGAGCGTCATAGGTTTGTCGGGAGTGGGGAGTTCTGTAAAACCCACGATGTAGTTGATCGCTTCAGAAACTGTATCTGCTCTGAAGAACACCCACGCAAGACAGACCACCGCGAATGTTGAACCCATCGAAAAAACATCTTTAATGCTGGGCAAGAACTTCCCCTCAGCAACGACGTCAGAGGCATTCTTTCTGTTGCGTTTTAATAGGATTAAAGGCACAAAGAGCAATGCGTGGATGGCGCCCCAGATGACAAACGTCCAATTTGCGCCGTGCCAGAATCCACTCACGACAAAGATGACTGCTACATTTCGAATGACTTGCCATTGTGAACCCCGAGATCCGCCAAGTGGGATGTATAAATAATCACGAAACCACGTGCTGAGTGAGATATGCCACCGGCGCCAAAACTCTGCAATGTCTCTTGAGAAATACGGGAATTTGAAATTTGTAGACAGTCGTATTCCGAAGAGACGACCTGTTCCGATTGCGATATCTGAATAACCACTGAAGTCGCCGTAAATCTGGAAGGCAAAATAGAATACGCCGAGCATGAGTGTAGGACCCGAATACAATTCTGGCGCATCGAAAATTTTATCTGCCAGGCGCGCACATGTATCTGCGACGACGACCTTTTTAAACATCCCCCAGAGGATGAGACGCAGGCCCGAAATGGCGAGGTCTTTGTCGAACGTTCGTGAACGCTCAATTTGAGGGAGAAGTTTCGAAGCCCTTTCGATGGGACCGGCCACAAGTTGGGGGAAAAAACTTACAAAAGCAGCAAATGCGATGGGGTCGCGCGTGGGTTTAAGCTTGCCACGGTAGATGTCGATGGAATAGCTCAGGGTTTGGAATGTATAGAAACTTATTCCAACAGGCAGGATGATGTTCAGAGACGACGCGTGCATCTCTACCCCCATTCCAGCCCATGCTTCTATCCAGCTTTCTATGAAAAAATTGGCGTACTTAAAATAGGCAAGCAATCCAAGATTTGTCGCCAGAGAGATCGCTAAGAATAATTTTGCACGGGACTTTGAAACGGCTTTCTCAATCGCTCTGCCAACAAAAAAGTCAACGAAAGTAGAGAATGCAATCAGCCCTAAGAATCTCCAGTCCCACCAACCGTAAAAGAGGTAGCTCGCCACAACCAAAAGCGTATTCTGAAGTCTTAGCTGGTGCTTGCTTTTGGTCAGCATCCAGTACATCGCAAAAACGATGGGAAGGAAAATGAGAAATTCTACTGAGTTAAATAACACGTCTGCAAATATGAGGTGTTAAGGCTTGGAAACCGTTCTTCCAACAGCATTAGACCACACTTCACTTCTGTCCTTTCTCCACTCCACAGATTGCTGAGGGTCAAATACACGGTCAACCGTCTTTGTCTCCAACAATTCAGCCTGCGTGACGACCCCCATAGAAATGGCCGCCATAAAAGCGACTCCAGCCGCAGTCGATTCTAACACATCGGGGCGCACGACCGAAACGCCAAGCAGGTTTGCTTGGAATTGCATGAGGTAATCGTTTGCCGATGCACCTCCATCTACTTGAAGCTTGAATAGAGAAATGCCTGAATCTTCCTGCATGGCGTTTAGAACGTCCTGTGTGGAAAATGCCAGAGACTCGAGCGTGGCACGAATGATCGCATTGCGATCTGTGTCATGCGTGAGGCCAAAAATGGCACCACGTGCATGCATGTCCCAGTATGGAGTGCCTAAACCGGCAAAGGCTGGAACGACTACCAGAGATGGATTCGGGTTTTTCTCTGCATCTTCTTGGGCGATTGAGGACGATAGAGCTACGTCTTCAAGGATTTCTATCCCGTCTCGGAGCCATTGCAAAGCAGCGCCTGCGACAAACACACTGCCCTCAAGCGCATACGTCGTCACACCGTCTATTTGCCACGCTACGGTGTTCAGAAGACCGGAAGGTGTGTCGGGGATTTGGGAGCCTGTATTCATGAGCATAAAACACCCCGTTCCGTAAGTGTTTTTTGCTGTGCCTGGAGTGAAACAACATTGTCCGAAAAGTGCGGACTGCTGATCTCCCATAATCGCTGCGATAGGAATCGATCCAAAGGACTCCGATTCGTAGTGTCCGAAAATGGAAGCGGACGGTCTCACTTCTGGGAGTATTTCCCGAGGCACCCTTAAAAAGCGCAACATCTTTGAATCCCACTCCATGGACTTGATGTTAAACAACAAAGTGCGTGAGGCATTCGACACGTCCGTGGCGTGAACCTTTCCACTTGTTAAATGATAGAGCAGCCAACTATCTATCGTTCCGAAACACAACTCTCCTCGTTCAGCCCTTGATCTTGCTCCCTCCACGTGATCGAGAATCCATGCCACTTTCGTGCCTGAAAAATACGGGTCGAGCATAAGGCCTGTGGATTGTTTGGTATACTCTGCAAGGCCTGAAGCTCGGAGTTCGTCACATATGTCAGCGGTACGTTTGTCCTGCCATACGATCGCATTGTAGATGGGTTTGCCCGTTAACTTGTCCCAAACGACCACTGTCTCTCTCTGATTTGTTATTCCCATCGCGAGGACCTCAGATCCCTGTAAACGTTCATGCTTGAAAATTTCCTCCAAAACTTGATAGGTGGAGTCGAGGATTTCCATCGGATCGTGCTCTACATAACCCGGTTGAGGATAGATTTGAGTAAACTCGGTTTGGGCCATTCCAAACACCTTCCCTTTGCGATTAAAAAGCACAGCCCTCGAGCTCGAGGTGCCCTGGTCAATTGAAACAATGAAATCGGACATGCGGGGTGAGATTGGGTGTGAGATTTATTATCTTTTGCAAAATAAGAAGCACCACCCAATATGCAAGCATACGACGTAGAAACTGATGACGGATTAAGGTTAAAAGTTCAGAAATGGAATGAAATCCAGGCGCCAACTCGCTCGCTCATAATCATTCACGGCTTGGGGGAACACCAAGATCGTTACAAGCACGTTGCAGCACATTTTGTCAAAGATGGATTCCAAGTATACAGCTATGACCAAAGGGGACATGGGCAATCTGAGGGCAAACGAGGACATTCACCTGGCATCTCCTCAAATATTCGCGATTTAGAACGTGTTATTGAAAGTATTCCGCACGAAAACCTATTCATCTACGGACACAGTTTTGGAGGAAATGTTATCGCAAATTTTCTCATCAGAAAAGATTGCGCATCCCTACGTGCAACAGTATTGACTGGATCTTGGCTCAGACTCTTTAAAGAGCCTTCCAAGTTCGAGGTCACATTGGCGACTGTCATGAATAAAATCTACCCGAAATACACCCAGGACAATCAAGTCAAACCCAAGACACTGTCTAACATTGAAAAAGTAGCTGAAGACTACGTCAATGACCCCTTGGTCCACAAGCAAATCACCGCTGGGCTATTTAAAAGCTTTCATGCAAGCGGACTGTATGCGATCGAAAACGCATCAAATATCTCAACTCCCACGCTCGTCATACACGGCGCAGACGACATCATCACGCACCCGAATGGCAGCAAACAGTTGGCTGAGAGAATCGGAGAATTGGCGACGCTTCGCATCTACGAAAACACGCAACATGAACTCCACAATGACCACATTGTCAATGAAATGTTGTCTGACATAAGCCAGTGGTTTGCTGGAATAAAAGTCAATCAATAATACGGGAAAACCATGGGAGACATCACAAACTACGCCATTCCGTTTTTCCTGTTCACCCTGTTGGTTGAGCTTTCGATAAGCCTATACGGCAAACGTACATTTTACACCACAAACGACACGTTTGCAAGTCTGTCGATGGGCATCGGAAGCATCGTTTCCTCATTGTTTTCAAAGGGAATTAAGTTCACTGTATTCACGTTCTTGTATACCTATCGAATTATTGATATCCCGATGCTGTGGTGGGGACTTGTCCTCCTCCTCCTCGCGGACGATTTTGCGTATTACTGGTTCCACAGAATTAGCCATCGCATGCGTTACTTCTGGGCATCACACGTGGTACATCACTCCTCTCAGAAATACAATCTCTCTACTGCCCTTCGCCAAACCTGGACAGGTGAACTGTCCGGTTCCTTCATGTTTTACGCTTGGATGCCATTGGTCGGGTTTGAACCTCTTTGGATCCTCACAGCCCAGTCTACAAGTCTGATCTATCAATACTGGATCCACACAGAAACGATAGGCAAACTCCCGAGATGGTTTGAATTCATCTTCAACACCCCTTCTCATCACAGAGTGCACCATGGAAGTGATTTGAAATACTTGGACATGAATTATGCGGGAATCTTGATTATTTGGGACCGAATGTTCGGCACATTTATCAAAGAAACCGACACCCCTCGATACGGTTTGGTGAAAAACATAGACACCTACAACCCCGCACGCATTGCCTTTATTGAGTGGGGGCAAGTAATAAAGGACGTTTGGAGGGCGCCTGGTTTATATAACAAGATCCTGTATGTATTCGGACCTCCTGGATGGAGCCACGACGGCTCATCATTCACAACTGATGAAATGAAAGCCGAATCAGAAAAGCCTCAAAAGACTACCTCTCCCACTTGATTTTTCTGTATTTATCTAGCTTGAGAAGCTGTGCCAAATAAGACAGCACCAATCTCAAAGTCTCCCCTACAAACTTCGGACGCCAAAGGAGAAGTACAAAAAACAGTGCCCCTGAACTTCCGAAATGCCACAAACGGACATGGTCCTCAAAAAGGGCGACAAACGAAGCGACAAGGAAGAGAACAGGTGTGACATACTTCATGTATTTCTGTCCATAAAGAAAGATAAATTGCTTTAAACCTATGCTGATTATTAAAGGTTTATGTTCCCGGAGAAGCTGTACGAGTCCAGCCGTGATTCGCCCTTGACGTCTGCCACTGTAGAACAGATCCCAGTTGACATCATTCACGATTGCTCTTGGCTCAAGTAGGACACGCTTGCCAGCCTTCATCACGACCAGCGCTCTGACAAGGTCGTCAAGTATCAAATCTGTGGGGAGAACAGAGGTGAGTGTCTTTCTGATCACATAAAGCGCACCGCACATCCCTGTGGTGGATCCTTTTCTGCTTTCGCGATGTTTTAAACCATTCATAAGTCGCCTTGACGGAGAGGCATCTCCCTCAAGTTCAAGCTGACTCGTGACAGCGCCTATGTTGGGGTCTGAGAGATGAGACAGCAAGAAGAATACCGCATTTTCTGAAAATGTTTGCCGTACATCTGAACAGAGAAGTAGCGGGTATTTAGAAAGCGAAATTGCGCGATTTAAAGCATTTGGCTTCCCCTGTCTCTCAGTTATTAAATCATAGATTATTAGGCTTTTATCAGCTAGGTCTTGAAGTATTTCATTAGATCCGTCATCTGACCCATCGGAAACGACAATGATCTCGTAATTAGAGATCTCAGCGTCCTGAAACTGCTGTTTGATTTCATGGACTTTCCTGCGGATGTGCGCGGCCTCATTGTGACATGCGATCACCGCAGAAATACCATCGAGCGCAAGCGGAGATCTTGAATCAACAAGTGTGCTGGGTTGCACATCAGGCAGAATAAAAAGCCCCAAGAAATAATCCATAGCTGGAAGGATTATTAAAGCCAAAACGATCAGATAGAGTACAAGTATCATTACATCTACAAATCTACCTCACACAACATCAATGATTTCAATATTCCTGCCTTGAAAATTGACCTTTTGACCTTTTTGCATCCCCATCAATGCAATTCCCAATGGTGAACCACCTGATATGGCATAAAAATCATCACCCTGGATATTCACTTTGCCTAAACCTATAGAAATAAAGTAATGGCCTTGATTGGTCACAACGAGCGCCCCAAGGTCTACAGAGGTGAAATCCATTTCTAATGAGATTTTTGCCAGTTCGTTTTTTAAAAACTGTGCTTTGTGAAGTTGAGAATTGCTAAGTGCAAGCTCTCTTTCCATCATCGCCCTTCCCGTTTCATGCTTGTCCCCAGCAGTGCTTTTCGTAGCCGTATTCTTAGACTCTGTCGTGGAGTCGATTGCGGAAGTCGCTGAATTCACTTTCTCACCTACCAGCGAATAAAGCGCGCTCAAAAACATTTTTTTTAATTCTTTGTCATTCACGTTACAAAACTACATGTAGCTTTATAAAAGAATCGTAAATTTATGCACGTAAGAAAAAAGAAAATAAAACCAAGCTCTATACCATGACATTTAGAATAATTATTTGTTCTTGTGCCCTTGTTCTTTCTATCAAAAGCGCCGCTCAACACGTACCACAAACGAGCTACATGGCAGGAGCAGAAATACCCGATTGGGCACAAAAAATGTATTCTGGGAATGAGGATTTCACAGAAGTACGTGCAGGATATACGTTTTGGCAAGCAGAAAACCCCACGGTGAAAAATCAACACACGCAGTTCTACAAGCGTTGGATGAGGCAAATGCAATGGCCGCTCGTTAAACCAGAATCAGCGTACATTGAAAGAACAGAGAGCTCTAAAAACGACAGATCCTCAAGGTCGGGCAGCTGGACTGAGCTTGGCCCTTGGCATTATGATCCTGAAGTTGCGATGTACTTCGAAGTTCAATCACCTGGCGCTTGCCATGTATACACTGTGGAACAAGCCTCTTCAAATCCAGACATCGTGTACTGTGGAACTGCAACAGCGGGCATGTACCGCTCTGAAGACAAAGGCATGAATTGGGATTTAATTTCTGGCAACCTCCCTGTAACGAGTGTGTACAGCATTGCCATTTCTAACGAAGATGCCGATCTTGTTTTTCTCGGGGCTGGAAATGGGAATTTGTACAGATCTGAAAATGGAGGAGCAAGTTGGAATACGTGTGGTGATGCGACTTTTCAGAATACGTCGAGATGGTATCGAACGCTCATGTTTACCGATTCGGGTCTTTTTGCAGCAACAAATAATGGACTCTGGTTTTCTGACGATTTGGGAAATTCGATGCAGCTTATTTCGAGTGGTGAGTTTATGGAGCTTGAGCAACATCCCACAGACACAAGTGTGATTTACACCGTGAAACTTCAAGGAGGGGGAACGCGATTTATGAAGTCCACAGATGGGGGGATGACCTTTCAATACACGGGATTAGGTTGGCCTATCACACCGAGTGGAAGTGAACAAAAAAGGACAGAAATTGCCGTTACTGCAGCAGATCCTGATGCCGTTTTTGCCTTAGCCGCTGGGGAGACTCCTGAAGGCGGAGGGCTATATGGTTACTATGTATCCCATGATGCGGGGGAGACTTTTGAGATGGCGTGTTGTGGAGACATGCCTGGTGGTCCCTGGCTCGCTGAAACAAACCCAAATATTCTCGGATGGGGCGAGGATGGTTCGAGTGACGGAGGACAGTATTACTATGACTTGGCTTTGGGGGCCTCTCCCACGGATGCAAACAAACAATTCGGTGCGGGAATCTGTGTTTGGAGAACAGAATCTGCAGGGGAATCATGGGATTTGAATGCGCATTGGGTCACCTGGGCCGGAGAGTTTACGTCCGACCGATACACGCACGCAGATGTACATGATGTAAAATTTTTTACTCAAAGTAATGGAGACGTAGATATGTGGGTTGCGTCTGACGGAGGACTGTACTACTCTTCTGACGAAGGAGATCACATTGAACCTAGGATGTACGGACTTCACGGGACCGACTTTTGGGGTTGGCAAGCGGGGTGGCGCGCAAACAATGTGATGCTTGGGGGGACTTACCATAACGGGACGCTGATACGAAATGACGACCTTTATTATCACGGTGCCCCAGATGAAAATGCGGACGGAAATACACCCAGTGACACGAGCGGAGGCTGGCTGGCAGAGCTCGCTGGAGACAATTTCAGGGGATTTGTAAACCCAGGCGACCCCACTGTGGGATATCACGATGGAGGCGCATTTAAATTTTCAGAGGAACGGTTCGAAAGAATCTCCAACCTTTCGTTTGACAATTCTAAAAATCCAAACACTTCTTATTGGTTTGGAGAATATGGAAACTTCGAGTGGGACCCTGTATGCTACAATCGATTTTACTCTCCAGTCGGATCAGAACTTTGGAGAACAGACAATGGAGGGTCATCGTGGACATTGGTACATGACTTCGGGGGAGAGAAAATCATCTCTGTCCAAATTCCGCCAAGCAGCCCAAACACCATCTATGTAAGTCACAAACAAACCGGATCTCTTTGGCGCATCCACAGATCGACAGATTGGGGAGAAACATGGGAAAACATTTCTCTCAACAATGCAGAGTCCAATTACAATCAAGACAGAGCTATTTATTTGGACACCGACGGCGTATCTGCGGACAGACTCTATGCTATTTTATTAGGCACGCAGGACAGTTACAGTGTGTTTCAAAGTCAAGACGCTGGAGAAAGTTGGCAAAACCTCACGACAAACATCCTTAATGACGAACACATCATATCAATCGCACACCAGCGAGGGACTGAAGGAGGACTGTACCTGGGGACGACAAGAGCGGTCTATTACAGAGACGACTCAATGTCGGATTGGGTTCTGTACAATACAGGCCTTCCGCTCATCACACCTGCCACGTTTCTGCAACCAGATTATTGTGGAGGAGCGATTCGAACGGCTGGAAGCAGAAGTGTACACGAGAGCCCATTCTACAGCCCCTCGACTGTAGAGGCCGGGTTTATGGCTGACAGAACAGAGATCAATTTGGCGTCGCCATGCACAACGCCTCCCGTTCATTTTACAGACGTGAGTGTGGCAAAATGTGAGGGCACGGAATATGTTTGGACTTTTGAAGGAGGAGAACCATCCGAAGCAACAGGCCCAGACGCATATGTGAGCTATTCCGAACCTGGCAGCTACAGTGTTTCACTCACGGTTACACAGTCTGACGGGGGAACAGGGAGTGTTACGATGAACGATGTGATCAATGTCACCGCGGATGAAGTTGTGCCTTCAGAAGGCTTTAATGAAGACTTTGATGGTGCGGCCTTCCCTCCTGTTCACTGGAGAATGGAAACCCCTGGACATGCCTGGGAACACGCCTACGACCTTCTTGACGAATCAAACGGAGTTGCTCAATTCCCGAACTATTGGGTTCAAACTGAAGGAGCTTACGACATGCTCATCACACCCGGATTCAATCCCACACAAATCGAGCATTTCAGTTTTGATTACGCCCACATGCAGTACGCGAACAATGTAGACGGGTTGGAGGTTTGGGTCAAGTTATCTGGAGAAGACGAATGGAGTCTTGTTTGGGAGAGATACGGTGCAGACTTAAGTGTGGAAGGTTGCTACACATGGTTTTGGTATGACACCGAAGGGGAAACCGTTTGGGAAACTGTCACCCTAGAGGCACCTGATCACTGGAGTTCAAGCAGTGCCACTTGTGGTGAGATTGCGTTTGTCAATGTCGGGGGGTATGGAAATCACATATGGATAGACAACGTCACCGTGGGTGAAGTTGTGGGTGTTGAAACTCCCGATCAACCATCAGACTACCTCCGAATATATCCCAACCCTTCAAATGGAATGTTCAATGTGATTCATAAGAACAAAGTGGAAGATGTGAGGTATTCCGTTTTCAATTCGGTGGGAGCTGTCATACAAACTGGCAACTGTGAAAAATCATTTCAAATAGATTTGTCTGGCGTGTCTCCTGGCCTTTATCTCTTGAGCATCCCAGGACAACCCACAAAGTCTGTGGTCATTCGTTGAAAGGAACTGTAAAATGAAATGGGAAGCGAGGAAGATTTGCATCTGTAGACAAGAGCACCACCGCGTCAAAAGATGATATGACCTCTTCAAATTCCTCACGGTTCGCAAATCCATGAATCGATTGAGGAGAAGCGCCTTTCTCTTCTATAGAAGGACCATGGACTCCCGCATTGTAGAACCAAAACTCACTTGATCTATATCCATGACTCAACAACCCTCTATTGACAGGGCCCCAAGCGTAGCTGTCTCCCACAATTAATATTCTAGGTCGAGACGCTATGGGCACTTCCTCCCAATGGGTCTCATAATACTTTGTTTCAAGATCCTCCAAATCACGCCACAGATTGAGCCCGTTTTCGATATCCTCATCTGTCCCTTCCATGTCAAAGGATGTATAGGTCTCATCAATCACCAAGCGAGCTGGTTTGAGACTGTCGGGAAGGATTTTCACCAATGCATCAGACATTAAATTGATGGCCTCGACTTGAACCCACTCACACCAGTGAATTCCGTTTTTCGGAAACACATTCGGGACCTCAGCAAAATGACTCTGAAGATCTAATACATTGAGTTTTTCATTTGAAATGCGTGACCAAATGTCAAACATTCTGTCTTCCACAATTCTCTCATTTCCCAGGAAACGTAGTGGCAGAAACTCCCTGAAATAACTGCCCTTTCCAGGAGCGAGAACGACCAAGAAGGGCACGCCCGAAGCGTTTGAAAGCACTGAAATCCTGTCTACTCTGTCCATCACCGAATCTGTAGGAATTGAGTCCAGCCCCAATGCCGCTAAAATATAATTTTCTTCAAACAAATACCCTTCTTGTCCGTTGAGCACTGAGCGCGCATGCTGCTCGGAGAAAATAGAATAATCGATTTCATTGCGTGTTCTGATCGCCAGACCTCTCAGAAGGAAATTCGTTCTTACATATTCATCAACGCCGTGTTGAAAATCTCCTTTCCAAATAGATTGAAAAGACACTTCAGGCATGGGCAATTTGGTCGATTCACCATGTAAGGGATGAGGCTCCTTCAGCCCAAAAACATCTGAAAGCCAAGACACATTCAACATCAGAAGAATGACCAGGATCACTATTTGGGTTGACCTACTCATTAGAATCTAAAGTAAATAAAAGGATTGAAATCTGATCCAGCGAGATAACTGACACTCACAAGAAACAGCACTACGCCTACACCTGCCATGCGCAAAGGTCGAGAATCATCCAATTTAAATTTGTCGTAGAGGGCCGTTGAGGAGAATACAAATGCCGCAAACAAAACGAATATTTCTCTGGCCTTTAGCAATGACAACTCCTGATTCCAAATCTCAAGAGACATGAATCCTCCGTTGTACAATTGACTGAAGAAGCCGAGTGCAAAATCGAAGTCTTCAATGGCAAAAAACACCCACCCTACAACGACAAAACCAAATGTGATGGTCCTGGATAAAACTTTGGGAAGTCTCTTCAATACATCACGCAGGAAGATTCTGTCCAAAATTAAAAATACGCCATGATACAAACCCCATATTAAAAAATTCCAGGAAGCTCCATGCCACAATCCACTGACCGCAAAAACGAGGACCAAGTTCATGTAAAGTCGCGCATTGCTACTTACCCTATTCCCGCCCAAAGGGATGTACAAATAATCTTTCATCCACGAACTAAGCGTGATGTGCCATCTTCTCCAAAAGTCAGTGATGCTTGTTGCTCTGTAGGGTTGTCTGAAATTCTCCGGAAACTTAAATCCAAGCATCCTCCCAAGACCTATCGCCATGTCAGAATACCCTGAAAAATCGAAATATATTTGGAATGTAAACGCGAGAATGGCGATGCATGCATGGGGCGCACTCCACCCCTCAAACCCTCCTGTTGCCACTGCAATATCCAGCGGGAAAACCGAGGCCAACGTGTTTGCAATCAACACTTTTTTCGCAAGCCCCAACGCAAATCTATAAAATCCATTTAACCAATCAGCGTCCGCTACAGTTCGCTTCCGCAACTCCTTCTCAACCTCTGTAAACCTCACGATGGGGCCGGCGATCATCTGAGGAAAGCTCAAGATATACACCATGTACTCACTCAACTTTTTCAGTGGCTTCACCGTTTGTCTATGAACATCCAGTGAATAGCTCAGAGATTGAAAAGAGAAGAAGGAGATTCCAATGGGAAGGGCGACTTCAGACCACTCAAAATGATGCGGAGCGATGTTATCAACGATGAAGTTTGCGTACTTGAAATACACAAGCAATCCCACATTTAAGAGGACGGATGCGCCCACCGCCCGAGCCCTCTTGTTCCCACTCAACGTGTCAAGCTCACGCACCAAATAAAAATTCACGACACAGCTGACCAGTAAAATCGGCAAAAACGACATCGCACCCCACGCATAAAAGATGACTGAAGCGATGAGCAATATGGCATTCTGAAATTTCGTGCCCCCAAGCTTATACGCCACCAGAAAAGGGGGCAAAAAGTAGAGAAGGAACGTGATACTCGAAAAAACCATTGCGCGATAATACAACGATTGGTATATTGTATCATGTTTTATCGATTCCTTTTCTTCTACTTCGCTTTTACTAGCATGCCACTGTCGGCAAAAATCGACACCCTATTTGTCTACAGCGATGACATGAAGAAGAACATTCCCAATTTGATCATCCTTCCTCAAGGAATTGACAACCTGTCGGAGAAGCTGCCCATGATCTACCTCCTCCATGGCGCAGGTGGGGATTTTGACAATTGGTATCGGAGAGTTCCGAAACTTCAAAATCTTGCGGACGAATTCAATTGCATTGTGGTCTGCCCAGATGGGGGCAAGACAAGCTGGTACCTTGACAGCCCCATAGACCCTGAAATGAGATATGAGAGTTACATCACTCACCTTCTCATCCCTGAGGTCGACCGCATCTACCCCACACTGAATGCACCAAATACAAGAGCCATCACAGGACTTAGCATGGGAGGACATGGCGCACTTTACCTCGCACTTCGACATCCTGAGCTGTTCAGCTTCGCAGGAAGCATGAGTGGAGGCGTCGATCTAAGGCCCTTTGACAACAATTGGGGACTGCCTGACATACTGGGTAATGCCAAAGCGTTTCCTCACCATTGGGAAGCGCACAGCGTGGTGGTCTTAGCCGAAAACATTCAAACTGACCAGGAATTCATCATCGACTGTGGTCTGAATGATTTCTTTCTAGATGTGAACAGATCGCTCAACAGCGTGATGGATGACAAAGGCATCTCACACGAATATAGCGAGAGACCAGGCACACACAATTGGAAATACTGGCGCATCTCTGTGGCCGAACATTTCCATTTTTTCAGCACACATTTCAAAACAATCTAGTCGAAGGAATATCTAATGGGCGACCTCCAACACTTTGCTGCTGGAATATCCCTCAGACGTCGTCAATTTGTAGATATATGAGCCTGGAGACAAATCACCTGGCAATGTGCGACGAATGAGATGTCTCCCGTTAGAAAAGGGTTCGTTATCTAACCAAAGCGCGATACTTCTGCCATTGATGTCAAAAAGCTCCAGTGTGATCTCTGAGGGGGTATTTGGAATCGTAAATCCGATCGTAACCTCCGTGGATGCTGAAGTCGGATTAGGCCACGCGGGAAGCAACTTACATTCTCCGAAGACAATGCTCGCTTCTTCTAGAGCGGTGATAGAAATATCCTCATCTCCAGCCTGATATGGTACATATTGAAAGAATACCACATACATCTCGTCGGTGGTATAGTCGCCGAAATACATATCCTGGGGTGGATTGTTTGGATTAAAAGTGTTCGAAGAGGTATTGTCGTACTCAGCGATCGCATGAATCGTATATCCGCCTGGGATATGTAAAAGATGAGGGTATGCAAAAATACCTTGCCAATGAAAATCCCAATTGGGAATAGAGATCATGGGGATGGTGTCTTGGTTGTCAGGTGAGGTGGCGTAAACAAGCCAGGACTTGCCCAGAAGATGACAATGGGGAATGGTCGCAATCACACTCACATCACTCGAGATATACTGAGTCCCATGAAATGACACGACCTGATCAGCCGGTATGTAAAATGGTTGAGTGAGGTTAACAGGCGTCATCCTTTCCGTTTCTACTTCACGTGAAATAGGTTCGTCTGCGAAAAACAAATTGATTGAAGTTTGGTCCATTTCATCCTGAAAAGAAGGCCCATAGTGCATCTGAAGAAGGAGTTGAGACCCTGGCTCCATCAACTTGCCTATCGTAGAAGGGAACATTAAAGGGGGGGAACCCGGAACCCAACCTCCGAAGAGATTGTCCTCTACATCTACTGAGTAATCTCCAAAACTTTCATATCCGGCATCTGGATCCATCGCATCGAGAGATGCAGCTGAAGTGATCGAGGATGGATTGGCCGTATAACCAATCAGTCCGTGGTGTGCTATTTTGTTGTTTGAGGGTCGAATCTCAACAGCGCGAATCTCTTTTGTCTCCGTCACTTCAGTGGGGATAATGAACACTTGGTATTGCTCGAGACCATCTCCACCATGGATATAAGGTTCGGGCATGGTTAAGACGAGATCGGGCTCACCAATTTGTGATCCCTCAGGAAAATCGGGCAAACCAGGATTCTGTGCAGGATCTCCTTCAGGCATCCCTGCCTCTACCCAGTCAGAAATGGCTTGCTTTTCTTCATCAGTCAGAAATCGCTCCCCGAGAAGTGTTGTGTAATCGTGATCGGGCGTCCAGGGCGGCATATATCCAGATTGGGTGACATACTCAATAAAATACCCATTCTCAGCAACTTCATCATAGGTCGTTAAAGACATGGGGCCGATTTCTCCCGTTCTGTGACACTGCGTACAGTTGTTATAGATGATGGGAGCGATATCAAGATGAAAGGTTTGAGCAACAATAAAAGGTGTGCCCAATATCAGGACTAAACAAAAAAAGATTAAATGACGCATGGCGTTGTTATTTTTTTCAAGTTACAAAAATTTACCGTTTAGTCCATTTTAAATATATGAACCGAAAAGTGCATTGACTTTCATTATTAACTACCTTATGACCAAACAAAGGCCAAAACCATGTTACAATTTAATGTTGAAATTCAAGAGAACTATAGCCGTAGTCAGTTGCTTTTGAGAACGTTTTTCGGAGGGATATACATCATGATACCACATTTGTTTCTACTTTGGTTTGTCATGATCGGATCTGCTCTGTTACAAATAGTCACATTTTGGACGATCATGTTTACGGGTAAATACCCAAAAAATTGGTTCGATTTTCAGGTTAAGGCTATGAGATGGAATGCTAGACTAAATTCTACACTGTGGAATTTCCGAGATGATTACCCTGAATTTGGTCTGAATAGTTTACAACCCGGAGTGGATTTACAAGTAACATACCAAGAAGAAGTGAGTAGATCTTCCGTGTTAATCAGAGCTCTTTTCGGTGGACTATTTGTGATGATACCCCATGGGATTTGTTTATTCTTCAGGTCGATCGCATCACAGATGCTTATGATACTTGCCTTCTGGGTGGTTCTTTTTACAAAGAAATATCCAGCTGACTGGCATACATTTAACGTAGGCACATTGAGGTGGAACTATCGAGTAAATGCTTACTTAAGCTATTTAACACACGATTACCCTGAGTTTAGTGGCAAGGAGTAATATTTACTTGGAGATCCTATTTAGAGTTTATTCGTTAAGGACAAACCTCACCGAACACTGAAAGACAGCCAATAATATCTCCCAAACAACCAACATTGGGTTCTGATATGATTGAGATGTCCTCATCCTCTGGGAGGATATACAAAAATTGAAAAAACAATGTCCTTTTGTAAGACACTATTCCTATTGTAAGACTAACTTTGCTGTGATTTAAATTGTTTGCTTCATACAACCACAAAGCAGAATATGTCACAATCTAAAAGTTTGCAAGAGACTTACAGTGCTGAACTTCACTCCTACATTGATCAAGAGAAGACAGCTTTAGAACTGATGCATTCTATCGGGAAATTGCTTTTCGAGAAGAACATTGAATTGGTCTTATTTCGCAACCCTTTAATCGACAAGACGATTGGCGAGATATTGAATTTACATCAATATGCATCTCAAGTCGTCGGAAAGCCTATTCACGTGACTGATTCTGCACGTCTGGCATCTGAGATCTACAACATGGACATTGCGCCAGCGAAGATTGACATCGGCAAACTGGCCAATGAATGGATGAACGAAGGGGACGGCTTCAACTCGATGACAGATTTTATCTCAAATAAACTCAGTCATTTCGATAAATTTGACAGCTCAGCAATAGAACCCAGGGATGTTGTATTGTTTGGGTTTGGTCGAATAGGACGACTCGCAGCAAGAGAGCTAATTAAACAAGCAGGAAAGGGCCAACAACTTAGACTTAGGGCGATCGTCCTTCGGTCAATAGATGACGTTACGCTGAAAAAAAGAGCCGCATTGCTTGAAAATGATTCCGTTCATGGTCGTTTTCCCGGAACCATTGAAATCGATTACGAAAACAAACATTTAATCATCAATGGTCAACGGATTCAGATCATCGCCAGTTCGGATCCCTCTGCCATTGATTACGCTGCCAGAGGCATAAACGATGCGTTGTTAATCGACAATACGGGCGCGTATAGAGACAAAGAGGCGCTCAGTTTGCACCTTCAATCAAATGGAATCAGCAAAGTCTTACTTACAGCACCAGGGAAAGGAATTCCAAACATCGTCTACGGCATTAACCACAGCAATGTAGACATCAACAAGGACCATATTTTCTCTGCAGCGAGTTGTACCACAAATGCCATATCTCCCATTCTGAGAGTCATTGAGGACAATTTTGGAATCGTAAGGGGACATATTGAAACCGTGCACGCATATACAAATGACCAAAACCTACTAGACAATCTTCACACAAAAGAACGTCGAGGAAGATCTGCTGCAGTCAATATGGTCATCACAGAAACGGGTGCAGGGAAAGCCGTCACAAAAGTGATCCCAAGTTTAGAGAACAAATTGACTGCAAATGCGGTCAGGGTACCTACACCTAACGGATCTCTCGCCATTATGAATCTGGAACTTGAGAAAACGACAACACTGAAGGAAATCAGTCAACATCTTAAATCAGCAGCCCTGATGGGCGACTTGGTGAACCAAATCCACTTTTCAGTAAATGAAGAATTGGTAAGCAACGACATCATCGGCAACGATTGTTGTGCTGTATTTGACAGTCCTGCTACCATCGTGAGTCAGGATGGGAAAAGTGTGGTCTTATATACTTGGTATGACAACGAGTTTGGATATACAAAACAGGTGATTCGTTTGGCCAAATATATCGCGAAGGTTAGACGTAATATTTATTACTGATGAAGATATTTAACATGAAGAATTACATTTGTTTGGGCCTCATCATTTTCTGTATCAACCTACATGAGAATGTTTGCGCACAGGACACCCTCTGGATCAATACAGGGGATTGGCATCAGTCCCAAGACACGATGTCTGTCTTGAGGTTTAATGAAACAGCTGTTTTTGACACCTCAAATGTTGCGCTCATTACTCCCGCAGATGCTTCGTTGTTTCTGACAGTCATCAATACGGATACAGAACCCCATGATTTCGGGGTAGACGGGCTTTGGAGTCTGGGTCTGGACATTCTTCCAAACGACACCACAACTTTTGAAATTCCGCCTATGGAAATGGGGACGTACCGCTACTTCTCCAGTGATCTTAGAGGCGTGTATTTGGGATTGTCTGGCGTGATGAAAGTGGGGCTAAATATGCCACATCAATTTCATTGGAATTTGGCCGACTGCATGCCCGAGCGGATGGATTCGATTTCTTCTGGTGGCGAGCTGCTTGATGATGCGCCTTATGTACCACGCTATTTCTCGATCAACTCTTATACACATCCACACACTGCACTAGATGCAAATGGATACGTGGCACTTGCTTTGGGGGACACATGTACGATATCAATTGTCAACAGCGGGATGATGGACCACGTTCTTCACTTTCATGGCTTTCATGTTGAGTATCTGTCTACCACAATCCAAACTTCTAGAATAGGATGGAGTAAAGACACGGTTCCTCTTCAACAAGGTGAAGGTATGACGCTCTTGCTAATTGCAAATCAAGAGGGCATCTACCCCGTTCACAATCACAATCTAATCGCGGTAACAAACTCTGGGTTTTATCCAGGCGGAATGCTGACACATATAAATATAACGCCATGAGAGTATGTATCTCACTTCTGTTTGCCGCGTCATTGTTCTGCCTTAACGCTGCTCCCTCTGTCGCTCAATCCTTCTCTCCTCCTCCACCGCTTTTATTTACGGGTATGGACGGCATCCTGATTTCTGATGACGGCATGGAGATCCCTATTTGGGGATATGGTCTTACGTCGGATGGTTATATCACCGTCCCCGCCCCCTTGTTAGAATATGAGACAGGTGACGAAGTGAACTTGGCATTTGTCAACAACAGCGCAGAGTCTCATACAATTCATCTTCATGGCCTTGATGTCAATCAGGCAAATGACGGTGTCCCCACAACGTCTTTTATTGTCGTTCAAGATGAAGTAGGTTCCTACGCATTTACGGCATCAGAACCAGGCACTTTTCTATATCACTGTCACGTAACAACGACCCTGCATTTAACGATGGGCATGTATGGGATGATTCTGGTACGTCACCCGGGAGGTGTACTCTTTGAGGGGGGGCCTGCATATTATGCCGATGCGCCCTTGCTCTTTAGTGACCTAGAAATCGCGACAAACCTAGACCCAGTTCAATCATATCCATTTCACGACATCCGCCCAGACTACTTCATGGTGAATGGGCGTTCTGGAACTCAACTAGAAACAGGGAGCACAGGGACACCTGGTGAGCCAGGGACAATCCTCTCGTGTCCCAATGGGGAGTCACTCGCTCTGCGTTTGGGATCTATGGCCTACACCCTCACAAAACTTATCATCCCCTCTGAACTTGAAGCGGTGTGCTACATGTCGGATGGCCGACCTGTCCCGACACCTTTTGGGGTTGAGGAACTCGACATCTACCCGGGCGAGCGATTTACCATCCTGATTTCACCAGACGCTGAATACGATGGGACGATCGAAGTTCAATCATGGGACATGGTGAACAGGGAGTACGTTCACTCAAATTTCGTGCGAATTCGTGACGCCGCGCTCGATATCGGTGAACCTCAAATTCAAGAACCTTTGTCGCTTTCTATAAGCCCAAATCCTTCTCGTGATGTTATTGCTGTCCATTCAAATGACGGAAGAGATCTTGCCGACTGGAGCATCTACAATGCATCGGGTCAATTGATCACAAACGGGCAATGCAATTCACCTTCAATGCGAATTGACATCTCCTTCTTTGAGTCAGGTTCATACATACTCGAAAGCATCAATGGCGATCAGAAAAATCGTGCCCGGTTCGTCAGGTGATTAGAAGGTCACTCAGAGGCCTAACAGAAAGACTTTTAGTGGACTCTCGTTAAATTGACCACAACGTCATCTTGCAGTTTGATTCTGATCCTCTGACAATCAGAAGGATAAAGAACATGAGAAGGTGTCGCCCCTTCTAAACTCTCTATGTCACTTGAGAAAACGCTTTCACATTCCAGGTCGCCCATAGATGAATACCTTCGGACAGTACATTGGCTTTGTGCCATCGCTTTGAATTCAAACCACGAGCCCGAACCAATTCCATCTAGAAAAAGCGCACCTGGGGGCGGAGTCCAATCTTTGTATCGTGCATCTCCTGATGGACTTTTCATCAGCTTTACAGTCTGACCCAATGCTTGAACATTCCACAATGGAGTAGGCGTAAGCATGGGAGGAAAGCGAAGTAAATTTCTTGTTTTTCGTGATGTAGACCCAGCCATTATGACCTTATTCACAAAACGAGAGCAGTTTGTTCCTGAGTAAATAAAGGGACCGTAGGCGATGAAGTTTTGTGCTTGCAAACGATGCGCCAACGCAGATGAACGCACGAAATCTACTGGAGTCGCAGATGCCACCAAAGGCCCCGCTCCATGAGTCGCTGGATTTGCATTCAGTTCTGTGAGTATTTCTGAAATATTTGTGATCTGAGCGCCACAAATAGAAAGAGTTGCTTTTGATCTGATTTGAAGATCGTGATCTGATTTCGCGCTTCGAACCCGCCCCATTCCAATGGGCGTCAAGTAACGTCCGAAATCAAAATAATGACACAACTGGGATTGTGAATTGACTAATACTACAGCCGCATGCCCCACCTTGTAATAGCCTGCTTTACGGATGCCTAAAATTGACATGGGAACGTCATACCAAGAACCAGCTCCTCGACAAACAGTTTCAGGCCATGCGATTGCTATTGCAAAACCGCCAGACATTCAGAAATGTGTTTCTCTCCAAGGACCAGATCGTGATATTCCATGCTTGGGGGAATCGAAATAGAAGAGTGGGAATCGACGCCTGGAACTCGCTTCGAATGGAATGAGGTTACTTGTGTAATACTGACCGTTTCAACTCCTGAGTCAAGCTTCATTTTCAAGTCGATACCAGGGTTGGTACAATGGTTTGCAAAATGAAAATCTAAGGGAGCACCTCTCCATGAATGAAACCAACTTCGACGTTGCGCTTTTGCTGAAGAATCATATAAGGTGGAGGAAGACCAAACCTTCTTGTGATCGACCGGAAATTCTTGAATATATTTTACTTTGGCATCCCACCGAAACTCCCATAAAAGACTGTTCTCAATGACAATGAGTGTGAATGGCTCTACTCCAGAAAGGGATACGTTCTTAAAAAAATCCTCAACCTTGTCGTACTCAAAAGCTTCCAGAATCAGCGAACCTCGACTTCTCGTGTAATTCTTCTGACTTTCGTGCTTTTCAAACGCTCCGTTTAAAAGACAACCGACCCTCCCCGATTCATCAACGGAAATCCAAGTTCCTCCAGCAACAGCGTCTTTTGGATATAACATTCCATGGTCGTTTTCTGGACGCATGGTCTTGCGACCAGGCTTCTCATCTCGACTTGAGATGAGAACGAACCCACCTGAATGGTCAGGCACGTAACTTACTGTGCACATATTTCGCGGTATCTAAGTGTGGAAGAGGCTACCCCTAGATCTGCCTCCATCTTCAAATCAACTCCACTTTCAATCAGTGAGATTTTTATGATTGCCAAATGGTGAATTGCATGATCCATACAATACGCGAGTTCGCGTTCTACAGTTGTATCAATGTCTATATCTACCGAAACATCAACACCATAACTGGCTCTTAGTGTGATGTTCCTTTTGAAGGCGTTTTTGTCAAAAAAGGAGCTAGACATAAATACAATCGCTTTGTCTACAACTTGGATGGAATATGACAAATCTGTTTCGATCCTTAAATCTCTTGCCCGCGCATCATAACAGACCACATTTGC
>CAWVRV010000035.1:0-23709 GCA_963932755.1 uncultured Flavobacteriales bacterium
CTTTCCAATCGTAGCCTATTTCATTCCAGGCGGTTGAAAATTCTAAGGTATCCCAATCTGCGACTAAAAGTTGGTCCCAACTTAATTCTGGAGCGTCTAATACTTCCATGCCCTCTGGCAAAGACAATACGCCTACTACAGGATAATAGTATGCGTCATCTAACAGTTCAATGTACTTTGTAAAGTACAAGTCCCATTCTCCTATTTTAGGCTCTAGATTGTCAATTGTTCCGTTTAAAATGCTGAGGTGAAGCCACTCTATTTCATTTGAACGCGGGATGAGTATTGACGACTTGTACGTGAGGTCAATATCGCCGTAGGTCAAGAAGTAACCTTGATCATTGACTGAATCGATTTGTAGTCTCCGGAGTCCCAATTGCTGGTTATTGATATCAACGCCTAAATTTAATATTGTAAGGTCACTGCCATCGTAGATATCTCCAATAGCAGTACCCCAGTTTGGTCCTTGGCTTTCATCATGGATAAATTCAAGTCCATTAATATAATCTTCCGTTAATGGCGAATTGTAATCTGAGATATTAGTATGTGCCAATGTGACAATTCGGCTTGAGTTGAGGATTGCACTGATATTGTTTTCGTTTACTTTGAATGCAATATCCCACACGATTGTCTCATTAGAATTGACGACACTATTCGTACTGAGATTGTAATAAATTTGTGATCCATAATCGCTTCCTAATATGACCTGGCTTGTTTTGGTTTCTCCAGAAGAATGAGGTTCAATTGGCATTTCCTTTTCAAGACACCCTGTCGTTAAGATCATCAAAAGGAGGAGTGACAATAAGAACAAAATGTTTGTGGGGATATGTTTGCCTTTCAAATACATGCTTATTTCTTTTTAAATTTCCAAGTAATATTGATCACAATTGATCGACCCCATGACATTAGATTTACACCATCTGAACTCAGATGCGTTTGGCTGTCAGCATTGTTTGTAATTCCTGTAGTTGAAATGTTTTGAATGTCAAATAAGTTACGAGCCCCAAATGAGTATCGTATGTTTCCTTTTTTGTTTTTATGGCTTAATGTGATGTCCGTAAACGTATAGGCTGCCGTTTCTCCTATTTCTATTACATCTTCATCATTTAAGAAAAACCTATTTTCCTTTCCATTAAATTTCGTGGAAACGTGCGCTTGAGTTCTGCTGTTGTTAAAGTTCCATCTTAAATCAAGTGCAATTTCAGTTGTGTACATTTTTAGGTCATTTGTTTTAATGGCATTCCAACGTCCTCCAATGTCCCAATTTAACTTGCCCCATGAGGATGTATAATTTGTTTTTATGCCTATGCTTTCAAATGTCCCAATATTGTCATATGTATATGACAATTCTTCAGATGTCTGAATCAACATAATCATGTTGTCCAAATAGTTCCAAGATGTTTGGACGGTAATCGCATGATTGTTCATGGTTCTAGTGAGTCCAGCCTGAATATTATGTGATGTCTCGGGAGTCAGATTTACATTGCCGAGCAGATTGTGGTTTGAGTCCACAAATTCCAAGTGCATTTCCTTGAGTGAGGGGGATCTAAACCCTTTTGCGTAGCTAAATCTAAATGTATTCTTTTCTTGCATTAAAAGTCCGTGGATGCTAGGTGTAAGGGGAGACCTGAATGAAGAGTTCCAAGCTTTGCGAAGTCCCAATTGAATAGAATTGTTGTGATTCTTTATTTTTGCGATAAAGAAGGATGCAACATCAGTGATGGGGCTTACCTCTTGAGAAATTCTTGCGCCTGACAATGCCTCGTGACTGACATCCCATCCAATATTTAGTGCCAGTTTTTCGGTTTGTTTCATCAGGTGATTTCCCCGGGTTTTTATTTCATATAAAGATGTAGTGTCACTCTCACCGTTGGCTGATATCAAATTCGAGTTTAAAGTGGTTAAGTCACTGCTGTATCTATGTTTATATCGTCTGAATGTGTTCAGTGAAAACAAAACCTCAAGATCTTTAAGGTTTGAATTGAAATGATTCAAAGTGATTGATGAGTTGTACCTTCGGGTTAAGTAATGCTCGTCAAAAGCAATTTCACCATAAGGTGCTCTTGGGTATCCTTTGTTGATGAGTTTTTCATTAAACATACCAATCGATGGTTTAATCGTCCAATTGTTTAATGTGAACCATCCCTTCACTCCAAATGTATATTGTAGCTTGGGCTTCCAGAGATTCACTCTCCCACTGTCCGCATAATAGTCGTTGATCCAGTCTATTCTTTTGTCTCCGGGCGACCACCCATCGAAGTACAGCCTGCTTGCGTTAATCGCAATTTTTCCAGAACTGTTTTGTATGTAATTATTCACCGTTTGTGTATGCTGACCTGTAGACTCGTACTTGTTGCCAATTGACAAATTAAATGAGTCATAGGACTTGTCTTTTGAAATGAAATTAATTGTCCCAGCCAACGCATCGGTCCCATATTCAACGGACATAGGGCCTTCAATTATTTCAACCTGTTCAATATTTGACAAATCAATTTGTGATAAGTCAATCCCGCCATTTAGCCTTCCAATGACAGGGACACCATCTATGAGGATCTTAATATTTTCTCCTCCAAGTCCACCCATAGAAATTCCACTTCCTAAAATAGCATCTTCTGAAGTCTTGATGTTCAGTTCATTTCTAAACAAGTCACGTCCCGTAGTCGCAGATCGACCCTCAATAATACTGCGGTCTAAAACCCTCACCGCTCTTATTGTACTGTCCTGTCGGATGGCATTTAACCGACCCGTAACAACCGCCTCAGAGACATTCACAACTTTCTTTTGAAGAGACAAATGAATGTGTTTTTCATTCATATCTGCCAGGGTTATATGGCGTGTCCTTGTTTGATGAAACACATGACTTACAATGACTTTTATCGAGTCTGAAAGTATGTAGTCATCCAATTCAAGAATCGCATAACCCTCGAAATCTGTAGTTGTATATCCCTCTGCTTCGGGAACCTCAATAATTGCAAACGCAACGCCTTCATTGTCATCATTTGTGATGTTGAAATGGAGTGAGGTTTGGGCTGAAAGCTCAATGTTTTGAGTGAAAAACATACATGCCAAAAGGCCACTCAAATATATATTAAACTTTTGCTGTACCATTTAACTACTCTATGACAAGTTGTTTGAAATATGAAACTTCACTCGAACGAACCTCTACAAGATATACGCCTTGTGACAGATCGTTCACTTGCAGGGTGATGTTTCGTTCTCCAAGAACATTCAAAGGTGCTGATGCCAAAGACCCCATCGCGTTATAGATGTGAACTGTCGCAGAAGAATTGTTGTTTATTTGGAGGCTGACGTTCCCACTCGAAGTTGGGTTTGGATAAAGTGTAAACCCATCTTGAATGTCGTTGCTGTTGAAATCACTTACGTCATTCAAGGGTGCTTCTTCGAAGATTTTCCCCAGTTCAATGATTCCAGTTGCCGATCCTTCAAACGCTGTAAAAACCACTCTCCATGTGATTCCATTGACCTCTGTCACAAAATAACATCTGTCATCCGCTAAAATATAGGCGCCCAAATCCATGTCGTAGTCTTTCCAATCGTATCCTATCGTGTTTGCTAAATCGTTATTGAACTCAGAATTGAACTCACCGTCGTAGAATGGGTCATATAAACCCTCTACTTGTTGAGACATTACATTCTTGTTTACGAGACATCCAGTCACAGGATAATAGAATCCACCACCGAGGTCAGTGATGTATTTTAAGAAGACCATATCCCATGAAGTGTTCACAGGCTCAAGATCCATTAACATTTCGCTTTCAAAATCGAAGTACACAAAATTCTTGTCTGTATAATCGGATTGAACGACAGAAAGTTCTTGTGAATCAGAGCCATCAATGTTTGCGTAAACATATTTAAATTCTCCAGCTTCGAGCGAGGTAATCTTCGTTTTTTTCAAAGTTCCATCACTCAGTTTAAGAATATACACTTTAGTGCCTGTGACGATATGAGTGACAATGTTATAAAGCCCCCATCCAATGTCAAATACGCCGTCTCCACCTTGGGAATAGGCTCCCAATGCCCAGTTCGAAGGGTCATTGTATGTTTTAGGAAGTGTTTCAATCACTGAAGCATCAATGTTGTCCCACGTTTCAATCCCTCCATACATCATCAACTCGCATCCGCTTCCTCCGTTGATTCTAATCGTTGAACCCATCGGTGTCACCTCGAAGGCGATATCCCATGAAGATTGTTCAACAGATGATACAGTACCGTTTTCCATAGAGTAAAAAACCATGTCAGCATTTCCAGGGTTCATTGCTATTTCATCATAAACGATGTTTTGTGCAGCTGCTGATTTTACAAGAATAACACCAGATAAAATCACGAAGGAAATCAATTGTTTAAAGTTCATCTCTACTTTTTAATTTGTTTGAAAGTGTAAAATTATTGCCTTGTCTCTGAATTGATGTCATTTTAATGTCAGAGAATGGTCCGTCTTATATTAAGTCAAATAGTATTTGCAATAAAAAAGCCCTCCTAACGCAGGAGGGCTTTTTGGTTATATGTTGACGAAACTTCTATTCACTTAGAACGTCTACTGTGACTGACCCAGTATGGTTGTCACTTATAATGTTTAAGATATACATTCCAGCGCTCACATTAAGATTGATTTCCTGCCCTTTACTTACGTTAAGGAATACGCCAACTCTTTTCCCGAGTTGATCAAATGCAACAATGTCAGCGACCTGATCACCTCCTTCCCAAGTAACAGTAATGTCACCATAACATGGGTTAGGGTAAAAATTAACATCGAGAGGTTGAACGTTACTTATGCCATTTACATTTCCAACGGAAGCTTCAAGACAAAAGGCGCCCTCAGCAGTCCATTCAGCCCCATTGTTTGTCCAATGGTAGCCATCCATTCTTACATAGTAGGTTACTCCATCTTCTGTGTCTAAACCTATCACTGGCCAAAACATGTTGTTTGCTCCATCAATATCGTCACTACATGCCACAGGTGTTAATTCGCCGCAATCACCTGTATAAATCGCCATTTGAGCATCAAACCCCCAGTAGTAAGCAAAAACATTATCTCCACAGTTCGATGGAGCAATTGTATACGAATTTCCATTGCCAGTAAACGCAAACCAAACTGAACCGTCTTCGGTAGGTCCATCCTCCCAGCATTCTATCCCAATGTTTTCTGCATTTGGATCAGGCATGATGTTGCTTCCAAGCAATGTATTGTCAAAAGGTCCAACTTGACTTGGTGTGTCTTCAGTAGCGGACAAGAAATCTTCAAGAACAAGCGCATCTGTGCATGTATTGTGATCTGTCAATGGATTTAATTTGATCGACGAAAGACAGAACGCTCCATCCGAAACACCTTGAAATGTGTCGCCATCGTTATAATTAAATCCATCAATCATAAGCCAATAGTCTACTCCCACCTCAGTTTTGAAATTAAGAAATGAATAATACCAGCCCCAATCACCATTCCAAAACCCCATCAGGTCGTCATTTGCGCCAAGGAACGTTAGGTCATCACAGGCTCCTTGATAAAGAGCCAATTGTGTGTCATTGGCATAAAAATACGTATTACAACTGAAGGTCTTAAGTTGGTAAGTACCTCCATCACCAGTGAAGTGAAACCATACAGTTTTGTCCACACTCGGTTGAATTCCATTGGGGTCAGCATCAAACCAATTTCCAATGAGATCGCCAGACAAGCCTTCTTCAGCAGTGGCCCCTACATTTGTAAACGGTCCGGTTTCTTGAAGCGTCCCGATTTCATTTCCAATGAGTTCATCGATGTCGATAGCGCCTGAGCAGATGTCGTTGTCAGGTTGAGCGAAGGCCTGAATGCTGAAAAGCATAATACAAGTAGATAGGATCGAAAAGTATTTGTGATTCATAAGATAATTTGGTTAAAAAGATTGATTAATTTATTTTATCAAAGCTACATTTTTTTTTGAATGTATATGATTTAGTTTTTTTTTAAGTTATCAAGAATGCTTTTTAAATATCTATTTTATTTTAGTTCGATTGTCACCAAGTCAAACGCCTTGACTTTAAATGTGAGATCTTTTTTTTTAACAAAACAAGTACATCATATCAAATCGAATCGATCAAACATGGATTAAATTTGCACCCTCAAATATTTAATTTATGGATTCATTATCTCAATTGGTTCTTGGTGCTGCAGTGGGCGAAGCTGTCTTAGGAAGGAAGCTTGGCAACAGGGCGATACTTTGGGGAGCCATAGGAGGGACTATTCCAGATTTAGATGTGCTTTCGGGGCCGTTTTTATCTGAACTTGGTGCGCTTACTTTTCACAGAGGTATTTCTCATTCATTGTTGTTTTCGGTCCTGTTTGCGCTTTTGTTGGGATGGTTGATTCATCGATTTAACAAAACAACTTCTCTCGTCACGAGAAAGGAATGGCAGATAATGCTGTTTCTGGCCTTTTTCACCCACGTCATTTTAGATTGTTTTACAGTCTACGGCACGCAGGTTTTTGCACCATTTTCTGACTACCGAGTAAGCTGGGGGACGGTTGCCGTAGTCGATCCTTTGTATACGATACCATTGCTTCTGAGTCTAACAATCACCGCATTTCTGATTCGAACCAAGAGAACAAGGAGGGTTGTCAATTATCTCGGTTTGATACTAAGTACCTCTTATTTGTTATTTACGGTATACAACAAGTCGAGGGTGCAGACTGTTTTTGAGAATGAATTGAAAGCTCAAAACATAGAGGTGACCAGAACAATTACTTCTCCCACCATTTTTAACAACATACTTTGGTCGTGTACTGCAGAAACAAATGATGCGTATTATGTAGGACTTTACTCATTCTATGATACGGTTCCAGTTAAATTCTCGCGAATAGAGAAGCAGCATACGTTGCTTAAGAACATTGACACAGATTACACCATTACCAAGTTGCGTTGGTTTAGCGATAATTTTTTCACCATAAATAATGCGGATGGCAAATTGTTATTCAACGACCTTAGGTTTGGCGCATATTTAAATAAGGAGGGAAATAAAACAGATTATATTTTCAGTTTCCATCTTGAAGAGGAAGGTGGCGCGTATGAAATGATTGAGACCATCGTCGGCCCTCCGAAGGGACAAGAGAAAGAATACATTGACACGTTTTTTGCTCGTATTTGGGGAGTAAGTAGTTAATCTCGGCTTGTGATCTTTGTTCTCACAGCGTCGTCTATTTAGAACGCTAAGCGTGCGTCATATTTGGCGATTTTAAAACCAACATTCTGACGATATTTGTATTCTATGGATTCTAAGGGAAATAGACGTTTTGCTGTTTCTGCCCCAGGCAGGGTTTGTCTTTATGGCGAGCATCAGGATTACTTAGGCATGCCTTCCGTTGTGATGGCAATTAACCTCCGGTGTAGGATTCATATTGAAGAGAGAGCGGATCAAAAAGTGGTGTGGTCCAGTCCAAATTTAGGTGTGGAATATTCCGGAGAATTTGATTTAAGTAACCTTGAAGAGAGTGAGGTGAAAGGGCAACAAAATCATCTGCTTGCCGCATTGATTCTTGCAAAAAGAGCAGGTCGACTTCCTCCATATGGGTGGAATGCAACAATTGACAGTGATGTCCCTGTTCAAGCAGGTTGCAGCAGTTCTTCGGCTCTTTTGGTTGCTTGGATTGCTTCTATGCAAAGACTTTCAGGACACATCACAACAAAAATAGAATTGGCAGGTCAGGCTTTTCAGGCAGAGGTTCAGTATTTCGATGCTCCAGGTGGAAACATGGACCACATCGCTTGTGCTGTCGGTGGTTCCTTGCGCGTGGATCCGAATGAAAAGGAGGGGTATGTCAATTTTGGAGAATCAACCTTCGATTTGGTGCTGGGCGATTCTAATGCGCCGAAGGATACGATGGGGATTCTGGCGAGATGCAAGTTCGAACGCTTGGACATTCTCCATAACAATGGAGGGAATTGGGATGAAATAGATTTGGACTTATTAAATGAAGTCGACGCCTCTCTTGTCATAGGGACCCTTAGAAACAGAGACATAGAACGGATTGCATCAGCGAAATTGTTTGAAGAAAAGCCATCCACTGAGGACCTGGGCGCACTGATGTGTGAGCATCATTTAATTCTTCGAGATGTATTGAAAATAAGCACTCCCAAGATTGAGAAGATGTGTGATGCGGCGATCCATGCTGGTGCAGTTGGCGCAAAAATATTTGGTTCTGGAGGGGGAGGATGTATGATTGCGATGGTTCCCAAACGCAATGGTGAATCTAACGCCACTTTACTTGCCCAAATCACATCTTCGATCGCACAGATACCTGGATCCACTGCAACCCATGTGAAATCTGAACCGGGAGTTGATTGGGGGGTGATTGAGGATGTCACAAACCCCGTTGTCATTCTCGCTGCGGGAGCTTCTAGCAGAATGAAAAGGGTGGAGGGGGTAGAAGAAAAAGTCGCAAATGAAGTGAGTTCACGGCCCAAATCGATGCTTCGTGTAGGACCCGGTAAGGTTCCCTTTTTAGAACTTCTTTTAAAGAGAATCAAAGAAGAGGGAAGCAATTGTGTAATCGTTGTCGTTGGGGAAAAGGACCTTGTCACAAAACCGTATTTTTCTTCAAACCCCATTGAAGGTTTGGACATCAGATATGCAGTGCAAAAAACACCACAGGGCAGAATAAAACCATTGGGCACAGCCGATGCCGTAGAAACGGCGTTGTTGTCAAATCCCGATTTGTCGACGCATTCCATTGTCGTATGTAATGGGGACAACATGCCGCCAGATGGGTCGTTTGGTGAGATTTTTAAAAGTCCTTGCGCCATGCTCGCTTTCGACGCTCTAAAGCTGGGATTGCCTGATGACAGGGTGTCTGCATTTGCTGTAGTAGATCTAGATTCCGAAGGCTATCTGACGCAAATTTTGGAGAAACCATCTGAAGAAACGCTCCCTAGTTTCATTCAGTCAGATGGTGTCCTTAGGGTAAGCATGAATGTTTTTAAGATGTCTTTTTCTGATTTTCTTGTGGCATTAAAAGACTGCCCGTTGGACGTTGTTCGCAATGAGAAGGAACTGCCTACAGCGATAGGGAGGTGGGTGATGGAGAATCCCCGTAAGATGATTTCAATTCCTTTCGAAGGTGGGTTTTTAGACCTTACTCATCCCAGTGATTTTTTGTTTGTCACAAATAAATTGCAGTGACCTTCTCTAAGGAAATCTGTTAAAACGGAACTATAACATTTAATAACGGTCACTCTTCTCTGAATACTTGTAGTTTTGCAAAATGCAACCTGAAGAACCCCCAAACATGTTTTATGTATTCGGCATTATGCTTCTTGTTATCTCAACGATTGAGTGGATGGCTTTCAGGCTTGTCAAACGAAGGTGGTCTCAAAAAAGGGGGTGGTCAACAGCGAGCTCAATCTGGATTGTTCTCACTTTTTCATTGTGGGTGTGTTTCTCTTTAAGTATCTATAATTATGAGGATTGGACCGTTCGTTTGCCTGGTTTTGTGGGCTTGTTGTCCATGGCGTTTTTCGTCAACTTTTTCCCAAAACTCATTTTGGCAGCCTTCCAAGTTCTAGATGATTTCAGATATACTTTTCAATTTGCAGCGAAGAAAATAACCAAATCGGACAAGACCATTCCTCGCGCTACATTCTTGAATTACATCGGGGCTGGATTTGCGGGGGTTGCATTTAGTGGTCTGTTATATGGTGTTGTGCAAGGGAAGTATGATTATCGGGTTGAAAATATAAAAGTCAAGTTGAATAACCTCCCCGATGCATTTAAGGGGTTACGTATCGTCCAGATTTCAGATGCTCATCTTGGCTCTTTTGTAGGCCAGCCCAAACAAGTACTTGCTGCACTTCAAGCGATTAATGATCAGAAGCCAGATCTGATCTTATTTACAGGGGACCTTGTGAACAGCTCATCTTCAGAGGCGGAGTCTTGGATAGACGCGTTTGCAAACCTCGAGGCACCCTTGGGGAAGTTCAGTATTATGGGCAATCATGATTATGCCGAGTATGGTGAATTTGCGCCTGGGGAGAGTGAGAAGGATGTACAACGCCTCCATGAGATTCATTCTGAAATGGGGTTTCATCTGATGCTGGATGAGCACATTAAAATAGAGCGCGACGGTTCTCAAATCGTTCTTGCAGGAGTTGAAAATTGGAGTAAAAGATCTTTTGGCCAAAAAGGAGATCTAGACAAAGCTTTACACGGAAGCAACTCAGAGAAGCTTACCACCATCCTCATGACCCATGACCCGACTCATTTCGAAGAATGTGTGATGGATGGCAAAGCGCCAGTGGATTTGACTTTAAGTGGTCACACACATGGAATGCAAGTAGGGATAAAGATAGATTTTCTAGGAATCAACTACTCTCCAGCCAAGTTGCTATACAAACGTTGGGGGGGACTGTACACGGAAGGCAGGCAGCTGCTTTATGTGAATCGTGGATTTGGTGTGCTCGCTTTTCGTGGAAGAATAGGCATGCCTCCAGAAATCACGGTACTCGAACTGGCATAGGTTGTCATTGAACCTAGGTACTTTAGAAGCAGTCTATTTTAATTTTCGGCCAGTAATTGCCTCAAGTTGTAGTATTTTCGCGCCCCCAAACTATGCGGAGTAAATAAAACGACTGATGAAAAGAATTAACGAGTATAAAAGACTATTTGAAATAGAAGGAGCTCTGGAACTTGCACCTCTTAAGAAGAAGTATCGTTTGCTCGTGAAAGAATGGCATCCGGACAAGTTTCCTGATGGGGGGGAGAAGGCTGTCGAAGCAGAGGCGATGAGTCGTCAAGTCATTGATGGTTATCATTTCCTTGTCAGTATTGCTCCAGAAACAAAGGAGGCAAACATGGAAGAGTTTACTGAGACGACAACCACGGCCATGATTGATGATCTTCAACATAAGGGCTTGCGATTAGAGGTGACTTTTACAGATGGGAATACGTATGAATTCTTTGGCGTAAACAAACAGCTTTTCACGAAGCTTTTAAACTCGGACAAACAGCTGCGTTTTGCAAAAAGAAAGATTTTCAATACGTGTGTGTATCGCAAAGCAAAAAGCGGCACAAAGGAGGAGTAAGTCATGATGTATAATATTCTGGGATAGATATTTAAATAACCAAGTTCCTTTCACGATATTCACACCATGATTAAAGGACCATTTAAAAATCCGTTCCTCGTTGCGGTTGTACTTATTGCGGTGATTGCCATAGGATCCGTATTGGTGCCTAAGATGCAGGTGGATATTTTACCTGTGTTTCGGAAGTCTGCAATGCAAATCTTGACGCTGTATCCAGGGATGCCGACAGAAGTTGTCGAGAAGGACATTACCAGTAGGATGGAGCGGTGGACAGGGCAGTCAAACGGGATTCTTAAGCAGGAATCGAAATCGCTGATGGGTGTCAGTTTGGTCACGAATCACTACCGTGCAGATATCGATCCTGCAGAGGCAATGGCAAACACTTCTGCCTACGCGATGAGCGATATGTACTACCAACCCCCCGGTACGCTTCCGCCGATGGTTCAGCCCTTTGACCCAACAGCTTCTACTCCTTTAATGTTGCTTACAGCCTCTTCAGACACGAAGTCTGGAAAGGAGCTTTATGATGTTGCTTATTACGCATTGCGACAAATGCTCTCAGGTGTCAAGGGCATCATTGCTCCAGCTGCTTACGGCGGGTCAAAACGACGCATTCATATTTACGTTGATCCGATTATGCTTGAGGCGTACAATTTGTCCTCTACAGTCGTCAATGATGCGATTAAACGAAATACAACGATGATCCCATCGGGTATTGCTGAAATAGGAGATATAAATTACAGCATTGACGCTCAAGGAATGATTAAGGACGTCGAAGATTTCAATGACATTGTTGTTGCGATGGTTGACGGCAAAGCGATTCAAGTAAAAGACATCGGTTTTGCCGCAGATGCTGCAGCCATTCAAACCAACATTGTTCGTGTGGATGGGAAAAACCAAGTGTATCTGCCTATTTTTAAAAGATCAGGTAGCAATACAATCGAAGCCGTTGAAGCCGTTCAGGCAGCATTGCCTCAACTTAAGGAACGTCTTCCCAAGGATGTGAATCTGAATGTTATTTTTGATCAAAGTTCTTACGTACGTCGTTCCATCTCTGGATTGATGTTCGCAGGATTGGGTGGGCTTATTCTTGTCGCATTTGTTCTTTTTGTCTTTTTAGGAAACATACGGTTTGCTTCAATCGCTGTATTTGTCATTCCATTAAGTGTTCTTACGGCCCTGATCGCTTTGTACGGATTTGGTCAAGGACTTAACTCAATCACTTTAGGAGGGATCGCCCTTGCTCTGGGTCTGCTTGTAGATAATTCAATTGTCATGCTCGAGGATATTGACCGGCGAATTTCGTCTGGTTTAGATTCGATGACGGCTGCAAAAGAGGCCGCAAGTGCAATGGCTGCACCCGTTTTGGCATCGACGCTCGCCATCGTTGCGGTATTCGTTCCGATTTTGTTTTTTGAGGGAATTGCGCGCGACCTGTTTGGGCCTTTGGCGCTGACTGTGACAGCTTGTATGTGTGCTTCATATGTGTTCTCTATTGCTGTTGTTCCACTCTCAGCAGGACTGTTGATGAAAAACAGAGCGCCGAATGCTTCCTCTAAGGTTACCATATCCGGTTTTAATCGCGCCTTGGGTTCGCTTGAATTGACGTATGAGAAGTCGCTTAAAAAAATGATTAAGCGCCCCATTTTTGTCGGAGCAATCATGATCGCTTTGACTGCATTGATGGTCATAGGCGTAGGGGAGACAGGATATGAGTTGTTCCCGAAAGAAGATGTCGGACAATTGGAAATTCAAGTGAGAATGCCTTCGGGAACGACATTAAGTGCTTCAGAGATGAACATCGCAAGTATGGAGGGAATCGTGAGAGAGGAGCTGGGAGAGGATTTGAATTTGGTCATATCGAACATCGGAGTTTTCTATGATTTGCCAGCCGCTTACACCCCCAACTCGGGTACGCAAGATGCATTTATAGGGGTGCAATTAAAAGACAACGCGTCGATATCAACGGATGAATATGCGGCCAGACTCAGAAGTAGAATTACACAGGCATATCCTGGTGTAGAATTAAGTTTTTATACGGGTGGATTGATGACAGCCGCGCTGAATGAAGGCAAACCCGCACCAATTGATGTTCGGATTAAAGGAAACAAACTAGAAGTCCTCAGAGACATTGCAGAGCAAGTCAGAGATGAGATTCGAAAGGTAGATGGAATCGTTGACGCGCGTGTTTTACAAAGATTAGATCAGCCTACAAAAGAGGTCGATATTGACAGAGAAAGAGCCGCAAGGATGGGTGTTGATCCAGTAGATGCAATTAAAAACATGGTCGCAGCATTTAGCTCAACGGCTACTTTTGACAAATCGTTTTGGATTGATGAGGGAAATGGAAACCATTATTATGTTGGAGTAACTTACCCTGAGTATGAAATTGATGGGGAAGATGTTCTCGGGAGTGTTTTGGTGTCAAGTAGTCTTACAGACAAACCCATTCCATTTAGGAATTTTTCAATCGTTAGAGATAAGAATACAGCTGTAGAAATAAATCACCACAATCTGTCTCGTGTTTACAATGTGTATGCCAACGTTGAAGGAAGAGATGTCGGTCGAACTTCTGCAGATATTGAAGAACGTTTATCTGAGATAAAGTCCAATCTTCCTGCGGGTTACACAATGGATCTTGACGGAGAAGTAAGTGTGATGCGCAGTTCATTTGCAAACCTTGGACTGGGATTGTTTCTGGCGTTGCTTTTTGCATATTTGATTGTGGTGCCCCTTTTCAGGTCATTCAGACAGCCTGTCGGGATGTTGATTGCTTTTCCTCCAGCCCTTGCAGGGGTCGTTGGATTGCTTTATGTCACAGGAACGCCGCTGAGTATCCAAGCGCTTATGGGATCTATTATGGTGGTAGGGATCACGGTTTCTTATGGCAATTTACTGGTTGATCGGATCAATAAATTGAGAACCGAAGGAATGTCTCTTGAAGAGGCTCTGACTGAGGGGTCACGTCAACGACTTAGACCGATTATCATGACTGCACTCACAACTGTTCTGGGGTTACTCCCTACGGCCATCGGTTTTGGTGGCTCTTCTATCAATGAGCCGCTGGCATTGGCTGTAATAGGAGGGACGTCCATGGCTGCTTTGTTGACGTTGTATGTGGTGCCAGTAGGCTATCGCTTTTTCTCAAAACCAGAACTTAAATAACAATGAATAAAAGATATCTAACACTCATTTCTATTTTTCTTTTGATTGGGATTGGCAGCTGTGAAACGAAAGACACCGACAGTCAGCAGCCACCAGCTACTCTTCAGAGTCAAGAACATATTTTAGTAGAAACTGTTTTGCCTTCGATGAAGAATTTCCAGAAGGAACTGAGAGTGGTCGGCACAGTTGAGCCGCTTCAGTTTGTCGATGTGCTTCCTTTAGAATCAGGCCAAACCTCAAGAGTGCTTGTCGATATAGGAGACCGAGTCACAAAAGGGGATTTGCTGGTTGTTCTTGACAATCCCATTATTGAAAGAAATGTAGAAGCACTTAAAGTAGAAGCTTCTGCGGCTGAAAAACATTTGGCACGTATGAAAGCAGCCTCAAAAGCTGCTGCGGGTCTTATTTCTGCTTCAGAACTAGACAATGCTGAAGCTTCCGCTGCAAGGGCAACTTCTGCGCTAAATACAGGACTAGATCGTTTGCGTTTCCTCGAAGTCAAAGCACCTATTTCTGGCGTGATTACCCAAAGGAACATCCATCCAGGTGCCGTTGTTGAAAATGGTCTGACTTCTCCAAACCAAACGCCCATGCTTACAATTGTATCCTGTGCTGATATTCGAGTCCTGTTGCCATACCCTGAGAGGGATATGAGATTTATTTTCAAGGACGCCGACATAGAGCTAAATTTTCCGGACATGGATCTGAAGCTAGACACAAAAGTGAGTCGCGTGTCAGCAGCCATTAATCCTGATTCTCGTACTGTAGATGTGTTTGTCGATATTTCCTCACCAGATTGTTCTATACGACCTGGGATTTATGTTGAAGGAACGCTGATGGGCGGTTCTCGTGACAGTTTAATGTCTTTGCCTGCAGGCGTTCGTTTTGTGGAAAACGGTCTCCCGTTTGCCTCCGCAGTCATTCAGGGTGTTGTCAAAAAAATCCCCCTTACCATCCTCGCCGAGGATAAAAACAGCATTGCATTTTCTGCTGTTGGAATTGACGCTTCTACTCAGTTTATTATTACAGGTCGAAATCTTGTAACCGAAGGTGAAACTGTTTCAACAAAGATGAAGAAATGAAATCGTCTCTCACTTCTGTCCCCTCAGCAAATACCTTAAACATCGTTTGTATTTGCGCATTAATCTTGGGCGGTTTGTTTGCCCCAAATCATTCGTTTGCGCAGAATACATCTCCGCAGTCCTCACCTTCGAATGCAGTACTTACGCCAGATTATGTTCTTGAATTGGCGCTTTCTTCGCCCGTTTTTCTCAATGAATCTACAGCTCGACTTAAGTTGGCAGAAGGAGAACTGGAGTCTGCCCGAAGGTGGTGGATGCCTGTCACAACATTCGGGGCAACGCGTTTTTCTCACACTGGCAATGCCCTTAATGCAAATGGTGAGATATTCTCAGATGTTGACGCACGCAGTGCGGAATTGGGCTTCGGCCTCTACTTCAATGCTGATGCAGGTCGGGGCTTTACAGGAGTAGAGACGGCTCGGATTTCACAGAAGGCCACGATTCAGCAAGTGAAGGCTGAGCGTGATGCATTTGTCCTCTCATGTATGAATCTCTTTATTTCTGCTGTTTCTGCAACAAAAGAGCATTCTGATTTCTTGACAGCATCCAATGAATTAAGTGAAATAGAAAAACAGTTTGAAACACTTGCCGGTTTGGGATTAAGGCCCTACTCAGATGCTTTAATGATTCAAGCAGAACGTTTGTATTTAGAAAGTCAAACGTTGCTGCTCCAGTCAACTCTTGAAAGAGTGCTCGCTGAATTGCGAGGTGCCCTAGGTTTGCCAGGAACGGTAGGGATCCAAACGGTTTGGCCCAGTCTCGAGGAAACCTTAGGCGTATCAGTTGAGACGAATTCTTTGTCTGGAGCATTTTTATTGGCAAACCCTCCAGCCCGACAGGCCATTCATTACAGAATGAAAGAGGCTGAGTCAGAAAAAAACGGATTGTCAAGGGAGGTTTGGTTGCCTGAATTGCGATTCAGTCCCATGCTCAGTGGTTTCGGCAGCGATTTCGCTTCCACGTCACTTGCGTCTACAACAGAGTGGGTGGCAAGTGCTGTCTTTTCATTCCCACTCGAAAACATCTTGCCTGGTGGCCAGCGCAAGCAGGCAGACGCCAAGGTCGACCTCGCAAATGCAAAGCTCGCAGAGTGGGATTTACGCCATTCAGCGTACGTGGATGGATTGACCTTGAGGATTTCAACGATTCAAAAAAGTTTGGAAGCCGCAATTTCTTCCTCTCTTGCTGCCGATTCGGCGATGTCAGATGTATTGCTTCGTTCTTCTCATGGTATTGTAAACCCCGTTGAGCTTTTACAAATACACTCTCGAAGATTGCAGGCCCATTCATACTCAATCTCATTAAAAGAGATGTTACTTAAGTTACAATTCGAATTGATTTCAGAAACCAATCCAAGTTGGACAAAATAAAAACGCATGCTTAAAAATCACATTCTTACAGTTGTGGTCCTGGCCTCTTCATACATGGTACCATTCTCAACTTTTGCACAATACTCGCTCGTCGTTTCAGAAGAGCCATCTGTACTTGAAGGGATGACGAAGTTCCGTTTGTACATTCAATTGTCAAACCCTACAGACCAAATAAGTGCCATCTTTGGCACAGATAAGAATCCGATGACTATCGAAGCCCCAAAAGGAGTTTTTAACAGTCCGTTTAATGGCAGTTGGTCAGCTTCGGGACTGAACCCAAACTTTTTTGAAGCCATGCCTTCTATGGTGGATGATTCATTTGCAACGATCGGTTTAGATGGCCCAGCTTCAAGTGGCAAGCCCAATTCAGAAGACCCCATTATGGTGGATGACCGCTCAAACCCTTGGGCTCAGTTTTTCAAAGAGAACGAAGCTGTCAAGCTTGAGATCAACACCTTGTTAGGTGGGTCTTGGTTTGTCCTTAAAACGGCATCCAACGGTTTGGGAGATGAAAACCTTCTTGTCCTGATCGCCCAAATAACGACTGCCGGTTCAATTCGTGGGAATATAAATGCCCAAATCTTTCCATTGGGAGATGGAAAAAACAGTACAAAAATGAATTTCACTTTCGATGGTCTTGGCTCAACTCCTGGAGTTGTTGTCTCAGAGTAATTTACTCAAAGCATATTTCACCGAAAGCAGCAAGGATATTCAAGACATCTGCGACCGTAACACTCGCATCACCGTCAACATCGTATTGACAGTTCAGAATACATCCAAATTCGGATAAAATAACGAGTACGTCAGCCACAGTAGTAGATCCGTCTATGTTTAAATCTGTAGGGCATTCTATGGTACATGATTGCGGGCCGTATATTGCGTTTCCTAAAAAGAAGCTGCAACTTGGGATGTCAGCAAATGAAACATCTAAGTTCAACCAGCTTCCAACAGCTGGACTTGTTAATGTATATGTCGCACCAGAAGGAGAGAGGGTGTATGGATCACCATTTACGGTCAGCCCACCTCCTTCAGCTGGAGCTCCCGTGTAACTTACAGAAAAATCGACAGTATAATTTCCAGTGGAAGGATCGCAGTCCGTTGAAGAAATAACGGTGACATCAGAGATGTCACATGGAATATCTGTTCCAGTCCAAAACGCTGCACCATGTTCTCCCGCTCCGATATAATCGAATGGAGGCAATGCATTCACAAATGTTCCGGCTTCCCAAAACCCCATTTGTACACTCGAAGATTCATCGACGTTTCCTGAACCACCCCATTGGATGTAGTCCATTAACTCGTTTGTCGGTCCGTAGAGTTGGAGGTCACCATATGTTGGGTCAGCGTTCCAACCAGTCCAAGCAAATTGAGCCTCCCCGCCGGATGGTATCATTAAGTTTTGGCCAGAGCCGATCTCTGAGAAAGAATTGTAGATACCGTTTGAATACACACCCCATTCACTGATGTCTCCTTCACAATCAGAAGTGTTTTTTACTCGAATGACATTTGAATTTGGATTGACGTATTGCAACCTAATCATAGCACAACATGGGTCGTTCTGCGTATAGCATGCTGCCTGAGTTGCAGCGCATGTTTCATCTCCTGTAAAAAAGGCGGTGACATCTACTGTTTGGCTTTCTGCAGGGACGTTTACAAGCGTGATGGTTTGAGGACTGACGTTTATCGTATGCAAAGTGCCATTGACATTTATCAGTCCTGCGTCTGGGGCGTTTTCATATTCAATGACGACTTGCTGAGTATATGAACTTGTTGTAGGATTACATGCGAGCTGAGTGCCACCTTGAATTCCTACCATCGCACACACTGGTGGTTCGTATCCGTCACATCCGGTGAAGCACGATCCATTGCCCTCAATCGCGGGCTGCAATCCATAGGCTTTTACAGTGGGATGGAAATTTAAATTGACTGATCCGCCACCGATGGCATGACAGTAGCTCATGATTGTCCCTGATTGTCCTTGAGGATTGTTTGTATAGCCACTACAAGAACCTTCTAGGCTTCCGCAATTGTCTATCGGTCCTCCTGGCCATCCACACCAATGTGTGTGGTTTGACCCAAGATTGTGGCCAAGTTCATGCGCAACTACATTAAGATTCCATGAGTAACTAGAGATATTATAGTTTGTTGTTCCAGAAAGATAGCCGCTAAATCCGTACGCATATGAGCTACATACAACATCTAAGTATGCGATGCCTCCCGTACCTGTGTCCCCACGCTTCGTGAGAAGGTGTGTTTCATCCCTTTGAATGGCATTTAAGTTGGGGTCCGACAGCCAAATGGATCTAAACGCGGCCAACATTTCGCTTGCCTGACCAGTATAATTTGACATCGGGTCAGGTGTGTTCCAAATATGAACATAGGTCGTCTGTAAGAAAACCAAAGCGCCAACTTCTTGTGTGTAGATTGCTGAAACACCTGTCATAAGCGCAAGCGCCCAGTCAGTAGCATTTGATACATTTGAGAATGTAGCGTATGTATATGAATCAATATCAATGGCTACTTCAGCACATCCTGCCATCGATTTGTTTTCACTCCTTTCTGTTTTACGTATCTCGTGTCCGTCTCCTGTCCCGACCTCTTCCATGCCGCACTCAAATGATCTTGATGCTCTCGTGTTGTTGACGTCAAAAAGAATATGTTTTCCGTCTGAGTTTTTAGCGTTTTCAGATTCCGGTTTGATTTCGATTTGCATTCCTTCCCACTGAAATGTACCCAACACATGATCGACCATTAAGACCAATGTGCCAGACCCACCAATCACTTTGTAGGTTTTAATACGTGGCACGTAATCGATCTCTTTGAATCCTTCTTTTGAATGAATGCCTACAGTAACAGTCGCTGGAAAAGCGTCAAACTGCTGAAACTTAATTTCAATCTCTTCTCCATTAAAATCAGGAAGCATCAGATTTATTTTCTCGGGGTTGTTCTTTCTCAAGCTTTCAAAGACCTCTTGGTCGATATCTAGCCCTACTGTTCTGTTGTCATCAATGGTGATAGATTTAACGTCATTAGTAGGGGAGAATAGAAGAGTTGATCCGACAGGAGTCTGTGCAATCAGTTTGGTTTGAAGCAACGAACAGAATGCCAAAAGAACAATTAAACAGGAGGTTTTTCTCAAGAGAACAATCATTTAACAAGGGTTACCGAAAGCAGCAAGTATTAAAAGTAGGTCAGAAACTGTCACAGCGCCATCACCATCAACGTCAGCTGTACATTCAGTAAGACAATTAAATTCACCCAGTATAACTAAGATGTCTGCAACGGTTACGATTCCATCACCATTGATATCTTCTGGACACGCACATGATACAAATTCACATGTACCGTCATCTATCGTAGAAGTTGCGTCGTAATTACAAGCTGTCATGTCAGTGCATCCTGCGCAACTTGTGTAATCACATGATCCATTATTCAGATCCGCAGTCGCGTCGTAATTACAAGCAGTCGCGTCTGTACATCCAGCACAGCTTGAGTATTCACATGATCCGTCATCTAAAGTAGCTGTTGCGTCGAAATTGCAAGCTGTCGTGTCAATACAACCTGGTGTAGCTGGTGCACCAGTACATACACCCCCAAGGGTTGCGGTCATATTGTAATCCACACTTGCAGAGCCTGTCCAACCATTGATGACTCTCAACGTCCAAAGTCCAGTGCCAGAAAGTCCAGATGAAGTAAAGTCAACCATCGTTGTGTATGTGCCACTTGGAGTCACGTTCCATTCTTCGGGCCAAGCAGCGGTGCCAGCAGCGCATGAAGAGGCAACATCATATCCACCAACAGAGACACATTGTCCACTTGGACTCACCAATTCAAGAAGAAGGTCTCCAGCCCAACTGTTTCCTTCACTTGTGTTTGTGAAGACCAGATTCAAATCCATAGTCGTTAATGCTCCAGTAGCCTCTAAGCTTGTCTCAGCGCTTTGTGAAGCGGTTAAAGAAGCAACAACGTTGATGTCTGACGCGCAGTTGCAGTCAAACCCGACAGGAGGATAAACACAAGATCCGTCATCATAAGTTGCGGCTGACATGTAGTTGCAAGCAATGGGGTCAGTGCATCCAGTACAAGATGAACCACCACCATCACAGATGCCACAAACATCAAAAACACCACAAGAACCATCATCGATTTCAGCCACAGGGTCATAATTACAAGCTGTTGTATCTGTACATCCATACAAAGAACCACAAGATGTGATTGTTCCAGCGCAATCCCCAATACATGTTGCCGCATTTGCTCCTGGAATGAGGGCGTTGTCAATCACTATTGGATGAAAAGCAAGCGTTACTGATCCCCCGCCTATTGCGTGACAGTAACTCATCATCGTTCCGAGTTGTGGTGTAGGGTTGTCCGTATATCCTCCGCAGCTTCCTTCGAGATTGCCACAGTTGTCAATTGGTCCACCCGGCCACCCACACCAATGTGTGTGATTCGATCCGAAATTGTGACCGATTTCATGCCCCACAACATTTAAATTCCAATTGTAACTGGGGACGTTGAAACTTGTATTGTTGTCCATGTACGCACTAAATGCGACCCCGTAAGAATTACAAAGCCCATCTAGCCAGGCAATTCCGCCCGTTCCAGTGTTGGGTCTTTTTGTCATAAGGTGAATCAAATCGTGATTCGAAGCGTTAAGGGTAGCATCGTTAAGCCAAGTTGTTCTCAAAGCATCAAGCATCGCGCCCGCATTCTCAACATAAGCGTTGTACGGATCAGTTGTTAACCAAATATTTATATACGATGCCTTCAGAGTGACAGCATCATTCAAGGATGATCTGTAAATCTCATCCACACCTGCAAGAATAGCAAGTGACCAATTAATCGCGGCATCACAATCCCCGAAAGTATCATACGTGTACTTGTCAATATCTATTGCAATCTCAACACATTCTAACACCAATGATTTGTTAGATGATCTCTGGGATTTAATCTTGTTTACTTTTTCTTGAGCAATATCATCAGCAGCACAAGTAAAGTGGCTGTCTCCTCTGCTGTCATTCACATCGAATAAAATATAATCTCCTGCAGAATTCTTTACGTCTATAGGTCGCAATTCAAATAGTCTATTGTTGTAGCGTATTGAAGCTAGAATTTGATGCTTAAAAATAACCATTGACCCACCTATTCCAGGTCCAGTGATGTCAAATGTTTTAAGATCTGTTTTGAAATCTCTCTCGTTCACTTTTACGCCACCAGATCCGTCATCAATTCGTTGTCCAACAGGAATGTATTCGGAGAACGGGCAGGACTCTAATAACGTAAGTTCAACCTGACCTTCACCAGGCAGAAATACAGACCATGTGACCAGAGGTGCTTGATTCGTGCGGATTTTGGCCAAATCATCTGATCCCAATTGAAGCCATGTCGTATTCTCGGAATGAGTGGTAGGTCCGTTGAGTGATTCTTTTGAATACTCAAAGTTTTCACTGAAATTTGAATATGATTCTTGGCCTAAAGCCATGGCGGTAAAGCTTACAAGAATGATTGTGAATAAGAATCTAAAAAAACGATGCGTCATAAGTTTAGGAATAGGATTTACTCATTGACGTCTTAACAGTATTAATGGTTGCTTATTGATGCGTTAAAACTGACTATTCTTTCTGTGACATTTGTCCTTATGTTTTCCCAAAATAAATTATAGTCACCTACATGCCAATTGTTTTTGTGGATTAACGAACCTCCAATGATGTGGGGTTTGTCTAGCCAAAGGATTCCTTCATTGACTCTGGCTGTCAATTTATGAGCGTATTTAAGTTTATTTTTATCAGTCCGAATACCCAAATGAGCGCTTTTGATACTCACCTCACCTTCGCAACTCCAGGATATCGGATTTATGCAGGAAGCAAAATTACCTTCTCCATTTCTTGCCACTTCATTTTTATACCAATCTGGCGTATAACCTGTCGCAAAAGTCCTCCAACTACAAAAGCAATGTGTATCCATATTTGTTTTACAACTGGGGATCTTTTTAAAATCACTTTCATAGATGTCAAATCCAGGTAGATATGCCGCAACAAGTCTTTTGCTTAACTCTGTGTCATCAAAAAAATCCTGAAGTAAAAGGCGCGCATGTAAAGTGCCTTGACTATGTCCTGCAATGATAATCGGTCGCCCCTCATCAAAGTTCTCAAGCCAATAAACAAAAGCAGATTTCACATCTTCATAAGCGAGTTCTAGTGCTGGTCGACATAAACTGTCGTCGACCATAAATACGCGATAGTGAGCCTGTCGATATCTTGGGGCAAAGACACGTCCAGCCCCTATGAATACCGAAGCTTGATGCGTAATTGGCCACAAGTCAATTTCTTTATTTAATTCCTCATCGTCTATGGAGGCAACCCAGTGTTCTCCTTTATCATACATTGTAGGGTAGATATAAAATACATCAGCACCTAAATCTGATCCACCGTGATTATAGTCACCGATTAACGCCCAATGTTTTGTTTTACTAAAATCGGGTTCGATAGGAAGAGGGTGTAACGAAGTTGGAAAATCGTCCTTGCGTTCTTTTACATAACCATCATTTACCGGTGTTTTCTGGCAACCAAAAAACATGAGAGCACAGGCCGATATTGTAATTGAAAATTTAAATATCATAGATGTTAAAGTTATTTATGCAATTCGTTTAATAAAACTATTCTTAATTTTTTTTTTTCAATCTTTTCTAACCATTACCTAAGTTATATTATAAATTTAATCAGAGTACATTAAGTTGCTGTAAATAAGTATTTTATAAATTTTACTTATTCATGGTATATATGACAATGACATTGTTTATTAGTCGATTATTTAAAGGTTCTCGTCGCGTATATATGAAGTTTTGACTATCTTATGGGCTTATTAATGCGCGCAAATACACAATCATGACTCGTACATTTAATTTCCTTTTAGCTGCTATTTGTTGTAGTTCATTCCTTTTCGGCACTCAAGCAAGTGCTCAATATACGTTAACTGTTGAAGCAAGTACTCCTGTTGCTGCACCTGGAACGACTTATCGTTTCTATG
>CAWVRV010000036.1:0-23581 GCA_963932755.1 uncultured Flavobacteriales bacterium
ATCCGGGTCATGGAGGACCGACTTCTATCGGGAAAGAACGCGCATCAAACCCTTTTGTGAATGGCGCTGGGACAGGAATGTTGCAACAATAAACGCAATCAGGTCTTGTGCCTTGAGAGTCGTTTTGAAAACTGAACAAGGAGCAGGAGGGCGGGAACCTCAATTAATGGGCCTATGACCCCTACAAATGCTTCTGAGGAGTGAAGACCGAAGACGCCGATCGCAACCGCGATCGCAAGCTCAAAGTTGTTGCCAGCTGCCGTAAATGCAACAGCGCGATTTCTGGGTTCATCGACTCCCAATTTCATCCCAGCAAAATAGCTGAGTAACCACATTCCGAAGAAGTAGAGTAGGAGGGGTATTGAAACCAGAAGAACGTCAGAGGTTTGGTCTAAAATCCGAGCGCCCTGAAGACTGAACATCAAAACGATTGTGAACAGGAGTGAAATTAAAGTGAGCGGTCCGATACGCGGGAGGTACGTGTCATTATACCATGACAACCCTTTTAAACGTATGAGAACCACTCGGCCTCCAATTCCAAGGACAAAGGGGATGCCTAAATAGATGCCCACGTTCGTTGCGACCATCGTGAATGGGACGTCAACAAGAATACTTCCCAAGCCTATCCAGGTTGGTAAAATGGTCAAAAAGAACCACGCATAAAAACTGAATGTGAAGACTTGGAAAAGAGAGTTAAGGGCCACCAATGCTGCCCCATAGGTGCTGTCTCCGTCCGCCAAGTCGTTCCAAACAAGAACCATGGCGATGCATCTCGCAAGCCCTATCAATACCACACCTGTCATCAGTTCAGGCCTGTCGCTCAAAAAATATGCGGCCAAGAAAAACATGAAAAGTGGACCGACTACCCAGTTGAGTATCAGTGAAAGTGAGAGTAGTTTTTTATCTTTCAGAACGACGGGAAGGGTGCGGTAATCCACCTTTGCAAGCGGTGGATACATCATCACAATGAGACCCAGTGCAATCGGAATGTTTATTCCCTTGTATGCGATAAGATCGATCGAATCCGAGACGCCAGGAATCCATGCGCCAATAAGAACGCCCAAAGCCATGGCGAGGAATATCCAAAGAGTAAGATATCTGTCTAGAAATCCGAGTCTCTTCAATTTATTCTTGTATTGTATCGGGTGTTTCTACAGAATTATATTTCACTGAATCTTGAGTCGCCACTTCTGATTTATTGTCAAGCATTTCGCTTTCATTCGATTCGGTTAATTTTAATTTATCAGCAGCCGCTTGATTTAATTCTCTTTGGTCTGTTCCGTAGTGGATCGCTAGGACGATTGCCACACTCACCATGAGTCCCACCATGAGCTTGAGGAAATCCTTGGCCACAATAGGGAAAATCATTTTAATGTTGCCCTTTTTTGTCAGTCCTGTATTAAGCGCAAGCTCTCGGCCACAAAGAAGACCTACAAACACCCATGTTGTTGACATTGGGATTTCGTTCATCTGTTTGAAATAAAGCAAAAGGAAAGCATATGCAAGGTCAATTAACGTTGCAGACCTCACGTATTTTGTACTCTGTTTGTCGAGAACGATTTGTTGAATTTTACCTCCTTTACTGTAGAAAATATTTGCCAAACCAGCGACGAAAAAGACGATAATGAGTACGAGTTGCCATGCCTCTATTTGGCGGGGGAGGAATACGGCAATGTTGGCTACATCATGCGACAGCCATGTGTACCATAGGAAACCTGTACTGAACCACTGGAATGTTCTCCAGAAAGGTTTGTATTTTTCACTGATGTCTTCTTTCTCATCGATCAAACGGGCCACAACAAGCCAAAGGACATATGCCACGAGTGCAGCCAATCCATAGCCCAGCATGCTTTTTATGAGCATTTTTTCGAGAACGAACGTAGATGCGAATGCTGAGAGAACAAGGAATGATGTAGAAACAGGGATTCCTTTCCGCGTGAGGACTACCAAAGCGAGAGGTGCCATGGCGTGGTACCATTGTGGTTCTATGTATGGAATCTTATTGAGACGCCCGAAAGAAATATCCCCATCTCCGGTGTACCATCCGTAAACCAACGTGACAATTAGAACGCTAGAAGCGGCAATCCAAAGTTGCCACCACTTAAACCGTTCTCTGTTTGAGGCGATCCATGTTCCGAGTGTTTGAACACTGTCGTTTGCAATTACTGAGTATCCTGCGAGGATAAATCCGATTGTCGTAAATAAAGCTACCATGTCTTCTTAAATAATTCGAGCGCAAGGTCCTTTAAAAGTTTTCAAGCTTTATGAATTCTAGGTTAAGACAATGTTAAGTTTTTCCTTGGTGTGCTTTTTGTAAGGTAAAACTGAAGGTTGTCCCTGTTCCTAACGTTGAACGAACATGGAGGTTCCCCCCGTGGGCTTCCACGATGTGCTTTACAATCGAAAGTCCAAGTCCTGAGCCACCAGCATGTCTCGAACGACTTTTGTCAACCCTGTAAAACCGTTCGTAAATGCGGAGTAAATCCTCTTCATTAATCCCTATTCCGTCGTCGGCGACCTCGATCAAAATATTGTCTCCCATGTCGTAAAACCTCACCACGGTTTTGCCATTCTCTACGCCGTAATTTATTGAGTTTACGAGAAGATTAGAGAGGACTTGACCTATTTTATTTGGATCGCATAGGACGTTGAATTCCTCTTCTTCTCGAATCTTAAATTGTACGTTGGCGTCTTTTGCCTTTCGGTCAAGGTTCTCCGCAATTTCAGAACTGAGTTCGACAATATCCACAGTCTCCATTTCGATGTTCATCGCGCCCGATTCTATTTTCGAAATACTGTCTAGATCTTCAAGTAAGCTGGTCATTCTGTCGATGTTTTTCTCCGCTTTAGATAGAAATTTTCGATTGATCTCGGGGTCGTCAATCCCCCCCTCCAGGAGTGACAAGATAAATCCTTGAATATTAAAAAGAGGGGTCTTCAGTTCGTGTGCGAGGTTTCCGATAAAATCCTTGCGAAAGGAATCGGTTTCTCGAAGAAGATTGATTTCCTCTATTTGGCCTTCCGCCCACTCCATGACATCTTGATTTGCCAGCTCCACGACATCTTCATCCATATTGATGGTCAGATCTCCACCACCTTTGACTTTGCTGATTGTTTTATAAAGGATTTGGATGCGGTGGTCGATGTACTTCTCAATCGCATTGTAAATCACAAAATAACTAAGCTCTTCAAGGACGACTCCTACGATGATGGAAATGGCCCACAGGTTCAATGAATTCGAAACACTCAGTACGATAATTACAGCCACGGAACTGAGCACTCCAATGAACACAGAGGATTGCCTGGCGACGTCTTTGGGAGTGCGTTCGGAGGACATTTAAGAGGTTTTTAATTTGTATCCAACCCCTTTGATCGTTACAATCAAGTCATCTCCGAATTTCTCCCTCAGCTTCCTTATATGTACGTCAATGGTTCGGTCTCCGACAACGACTTCACTCCCCCAAATTTTCTCCATGATTTCTCCTCGAGTTTGGACCACCCCGGGTTGGCTACAGAGTAAAACCAACAATTGAAATTCTTTCTTTGGCAGATTAATTTCTGCCTGCTTAAACGAAACGATGTACTTTTTTAAATCAATGTTAATTTCACCAACCTCGATATATTCCACGTTGTTCGTAGTCGATTCCAACGTTTTATTTGTTCTTTTCATCAGGGCGTTGACTCTGCTCATCAGAACTTTTGGCTTAATCGGCTTTAAGATGTAATCATCTGCACCAGCATCGAAGCCGGCTATTTGGCTGTAGTCTTCTCCTCTCGCTGTTAGAAATGCGACCATTACATTTTCTAATTCGGGGATACTTCTGATTTTTTCACATGTTTCTACGCCATCCATTTCGGGCATCATCATGTCCAACAGGATGAGGTCGGGCTTGAATGCTCGCGCAACTTCGACCCCCTTTTCGCCATTGATGGCTGTTCTTACCTCGTATCCAGATTGAATTAAATTGTACGAAAGAAAATCTAGAATATCGATCTCATCGTCTACGAGTAAAATCTTCTTTTTGGCGTTCATGATTTAATTCTGTTGAATTTAAGCGCATAGAGCATCCACTTTGGGAGTGGTTTTGATGGTTCCCGTTTCTGAACATTTAGAAATAACCCCAACTTTTCCAAAATCGGAATTTTGTGAACCTCAATCATCTCTATCCAACATTCATCGGGGTCATCAATGTACGTACAGTGCACAGAAGTGTGATCCCCCATGCTTAATGCATCATCTGTATCACATCTAAATCCAAACCCATCTTTTTCAAGTGCTTGTCCCAGCTCTTTCATACCCCTCACATCGAATCCGAGATGAACGATTCCCGTGTCTGCCCAAATGCGGTCTTTAAAAATAAACTCACCCTTTCTGTCAAGTGCAACAACCAGCTCGATGTATGTAGGGCCCATCAATGATGAGAATCCACCTGTTCCTGGAGATGTTTGGCTTAACAGAACCCGGCGGTATCGTTCTTCTCCACCAGGCAAATGTGCCCAATCTTCAAAAGTTCCTTTCTTGTCGTAAACGATTTGATCATATCCCAGGATGGCGCAATAAAATTTGAACGCTGCATCCATGTCACTTACTCCGATGGTGCCTCCCATTATTCCCCCACTGGGATGTCCGTTACTTGTAAACCAGTTGTCAGACTCCAGTATTTGAAATAAGTTCCCATCGTAATCACGAAGGAAAAACGTAAGACGTCCCAGGGGGTCCATCACCAGTGTGTCGTCACAACTGTCAGGGAGTATTGCGAATGCATGCTCATGCATCTTACGTATGTCTGGCGTTTTGACCATCGTAGACCCGATGCCCAAATCCCCTTGACGAAGTTTAAATACAGGGCCTGACGGTGCAAACGAAGTCGGAGATACGACTTCAACAGCACATCCACCCTGATGATTTAAAACCATGCTTGCCCGCTTCACAATGGTCTCTCCTTTGCAATGTGAGTCCATCAGCGGAGCAGCAGCAATGGCATCAAAAAAAGGGATGTCTAAACCGAAGAGTTTTCTATAAAGTTTCAGGCTGGCATCCATGTCAGAAACGGCAATTCCCATATGCTGAATACCTTGGATAACGTAACTCATGAGGCAATGTCTTTTTGTATCATCTTAATGTAGTGTGTCCAAGCTTTTCTCAAGTCATGGTTTCCTTCGGCCTCCCAAAACCTCCTCCCTTCGAGTGCATCACGGTGGTCGTGAAGATGCCCTTGTAGCCATCCGTAAAATCTGTTGCCAAAAGTTGCCCAAGTCCAAACCCCAAGAAACCCCATCCAGAACTGTGGAGTGTAAATGCCTGCCAATATTGCAATGAGCGTCCAAGAAAGCGGGTAGATAAACATTGCGGAAACGACTTTCAGTGTGCTTCTAAATTCCAAAGCCTTGATTTGGTCTCCACGACGGTTAATGAGATATTGCTGGATTGCGGAGGGTGCATTTGCAATCCATGAAAAAGGGGTCAGCAACACTGCCCAGACTTTCTTTTTCGAAATGTTGATAGAATCTCTTCCCCAAGGTTCAGATCTCATCGAATTGTCAAACCCACATTCACGCAGATTTTTTGCGGCATCGATGACTTCACTGCGCCACTTTTCACTTTCACCTGCTTCCGCAATTCGATCTAGCTCTGCAAGAATGAACCCCCACTCTTTGCCTTTGGCTTTCGAGGTGTTCATCGCGCGAACGTATGGATATAGATCATCATACATCTCAGAGGGCCTGATGTCAATTGCGAGTTTGCTCATCGCTGATTGAACACGAGCCGTTAACTTAAGGGAATCTAGGCGTTTGGTTTTAACATCATATAAATCTCTCCATTCGATTTCATTTCCTATCCTGAAGCTAAGTCGTCTTTTATATCCCGGATAATCTTCATAATCTATGCCTACAGGGATCACTTTAAGCCCCATCAGTTTTTCAGACCTACTGACTGCCAAACCGATTAAGTAACCTAGCCCTTTTTTTAACCTTCTAATCGTTTTTTGTGACTTGTGATTTCCTTCAGGAAAAAGGGACATTACAGCACCTTTTTCTAATCTTTTGGTGCAACAATCCCAAATTATTTCATTTCGTTCTTTCAAATCGGGCAGCCTGTCTCTCTGTCGGTAAATTGGGATGGCGTTGCAGTCCATAATGTACTTGCGTGCGATGGGATTCCAAAATACATCTGCGCGTGTGAGCCAATGCAGCTGAGGCGTTAACAAACCGGAAACCACCATGGGGTCCATCAGTCCATTCTGATGATTGGAAACGAAAATCATCGGACATTTCTCATCAGGCAGATTCTCGACACCTTCATGAGTCGCAATTCTGTGAAATCTCTTAATGCCCTGCCTCACCAATTCTCTTGTTAGAAAATGTATCAGTGTTACCCTTTGAACGGGTGGAGTTATAATGGGTCTGCGATTTTTACTCATCAATTAACGGAGTGTTGCTCCGGTTGCTTTTGTGATCTCCTCTAGAATTCTCGCTACGCTCTTGTCGATTTGTTTGTCAGTAAGCGTTTTACTCGGATCTTGTAAGATGAGCCCGATGGCATAGCTTACTTTTCCCTTCTCAAGTTTATCTCCTTCATAAACGTCAAATAAAGAAACGTTTTTCAAGATTTTATTTTCTGCTTTAAAAGCAACTTCCTTAATCACTTCAAAACTGACACCTTTGTCAAGAATGAATGACAGATCTCTTTTTACAGAAGGGAATTTAGGGAGGTCTTCCGCAACAAGTTTTCTTTTCTTCCGAGCTTTTAAAAGCGGTTTAACCAGTAAGTCAGCCCAAAATACAGGTGCATCAACGTTACACGTTTTTGTCACATCGGGGTGTACTTGTCCAAATCGGCCGATTACATTGTTGCCGATTTTAATCAAATTCCCCTCCAGAAGTAATCCACCTTCATCCACCATTTCGCTCACTTTGGAGCGAACGCCTACTTGCTCAAGCAATGCGCCTACGGCTTCTTTGAGGGTAAACATATCTACATGTTCGTCGTGTGCATTCCAGTTTACAGGCACTTTGCGCCCCGTCACCCAAAGACTTAAATGTTCGGTTTCTTTATACCCTTGTGTCTGACCTTTTTCTTTGACCTGGTAAGTCCTTCCGAACTCGAAAAATCTCAAGTCTGTCGATTTGTAATTTCGGTTTCTAGAAATCGCTTCAAGCCCCTGAAAAACCAATGACTGCCTCATTGCTCCCAAATCTCCACTCAGTGGATTGAGGATTTCTACTGTTTTGGATGGGTCCAAATCATCATCTTTCACGCATTCAGCATAACTTGATTTTGTCAGGGAATTTGACATGATCTCATTAAATCCTCGGGATACAAGCGTGGAGCTTAAGCCGAAAAGAATATCTTCTCTGTCTGGTCCATTAGGGATCTCCAGTGTGCTTGATATGCGCGTAGGGATGTTGATTTGGTCAAAGCCATGTATCCTCAGGATCTCCTCTACAACATCAGCAGGACGTGTAACATCGCTTCTGTATGCAGGAACCATCAAGTTTAATTTGCCTTCACTTTTTCCAATCACCTCTATGTCTAAAGACCTTAAAATGGACATTACGTGCGACCGATCAAGTGTTTGCCCGATCAACTTGTCCAACATTTCCCATTCAAGTTCAACTTGATACCCCGGTGAGATTCCAGTTTCACCTAATTCGATTGCCCCCACAACCTTGCCTCCGCTCCATTCACAAATGAGTTCGGCGGCTCTCTCTCCAGCGGCTTGAATTAAGTTGGGATCTACTTCTCTTTCAAATCTGAATGATGCATCTGTAGATAGACCATGTCTCTTTGCTGATTTTCGAATCGAAACAGGATTGAAGAATGCAGATTCTAGTAGGATGCGTTTCGTGTCTTTGCTCACGCCATGTTTCTCGCTTCCAAAGACCCCAGCGATACACATTGCTTCATTTGCATCCGCAATCACTAAATCACTTTCATTGAGTTCTCGTTTTTCTCCATCAAGCGTGGTGATCTTCTCGTCTTTTGAAGCAAGTCTTACGCTTAGTCCTCCCTGAATGGAGTCAGCATCGAATGCATGAAGAGGTTGGCCTAGCTCATGCAGCACGTAATTTGTTGCATCTACGACATTGTTTATAGGCGAACATCCGATACTCCTTAGAAATCTTTGAGCGTGATCGGGAGAGGGGCCTATTGTAAGCCCTTCAATCTCAATCAATGTATATCTAGGCGCCAACTCCGAAACACTTGCTTGTACTTCTGCTTTAAATCCACCACTTAATCCCTTTTTGAAGTCAATATTCATGCTGTTCAGCATGGTGACTGCAGGAAGGTCTTTTTGGGTAAACTCTTGAACTGTTCCGTGTAAAAGCCCAGCCCTAAGATCCCTTGCGACACCCAAATGTCCCATGGCGTCATTTCTATTTGGTGTCAGACCTATTTCTAACACGGAATCAGACCCCACTCCAAAGACTTCACTTAAAGCTGTTCCGGGTCCCCACTTTTCCTCAAGTTCAATAATACCACCATTTGGTTCTCCAATTCCGACTTCCTCTGCACCACATAACATCCCGTTGCTTACCTCGCCACGGATTTTTCCTTTTTTAATTTTGAACGCATCACCATTTTCGGAAAAAAGTTCTGTGCCAACCGAAGCCACGACAACTTTTAATCCTGTTGCTGCATTTGGCGCTCCGCAAACGATGTCCAATGGTTCCCCCTCTCCAACATCCACTTTGCAACAACGAAGTCTGTCCGCATTTGGATGTTGTTCACAGTGAACAATAGCCCCCACAACGAGGCCTCGCAATCCACCTTGAATGTCATCCACCGTTTCTACGCCTTCGATTTCTAGTCCAGTTGCAGTTAAAACAGTGGCCGCATCCATGGCGGTCAGTTGCAAATCTAAGAATTCATTTATCTTTCTATAGGATACCTTCATAACTGCTTTTAATGTGAGGCTAAGTTACTAACTTTGCGTCTCCAAATCGGGATGTAGCTCAGTTGGTAGAGTACGCGTCTGGGGGACGTGAAGTCGCAGGTTCAAGTCCTGTCATCCCGACTGTTTAAGGAGTGCTGTTGCGCTCATTGTTTTGTAAGGTATATCGGAGAAATGAATAACAAGTAAAAGGTTGAGATTCGCAATGTAATTTTACCGCAACGAAGAAGTGAATATGGATTTTGAATTCGAACGGGAGTGGAATAAACTTTTAAAATTGATGTTGGAAAGGTTTGGCGATCAGCCAGATGTCACCGCCATCGTTTTTGCAGTCGGGCTTCAGGAAGTCTCACTCGGCCCACGAGGGTATAAAAAAGACGACAAAGTGAACCTGATGCATGTTGGGGTTTGCACCTTGCTTGAGCCACTTGGGTATTACAAAGCTTTGGGACTTGATGAGGATGGTTGGCCTCATTTTGAGAGGATAGGTGAGTTGCCAGAATTAAATTCTGACGAACAAGAACTCATGATGAAGCGTCAGCTTATCGAATACTTCGCGGCCTGGATCTCGGATTAATTCAGTTATTCTACGATAACTTCCTCCTCGTTGGTAATCATCTCTTCAATCTTGATGAGTCCTGATCCATAAAGAGAACCTTTTGTAGCCTCTACATCTAAGACTGCAAAACCTGCTTGTCCTCCGACATACATATCAGAGAAGTTAAAGGAGACAAACCCTTCTTCTGATGTTGTTTGAGTGGTGTCAAACCTAGGCTCACCAACGAAATCTTCGTCCAAAGAACCCAAAGCATATAAGCGAACATCACATCCAGCTACAGGAATCTTTTCCCCGACTTCGTCTACACGATACACTTGAATGTTTGCGATTGTAGGGTCAATTTCATAGCAACTAGAAAAAGCAATTGCGATTGCTGCGAGAGTGAATATGGGAAATAGGCGGTTCATTGCAGGTAGGGTTATAACTTAGCGGATTGAATTCCAAGGAACACAAATATCATGAAAAAATCTCAGACACAAACATTTTTAGGGACATTCGCTATCATTTTAGCTTCGTTTTTTATGATGTCCGCTTCTGGATGTGATCAGAATGGACCCTCTACCACGCCACGTAAAGCCATAATTCATACGGATTTAGGCGACATTACCGTGCTCTTGTCGGATTCTACTCCCGAACATCGAGATAATTTTATAAAATTGGCCCAAGAGGGTTTTTACGACAATCTTCTTTTTCATCGTGTGATGCAGGGGTTTATGGTTCAAGGTGGAGATCCAAAAAGCTTGAATGCTGATGCTGGGGTGCGTTTGGGCGGCGGAGGGCCAGGCTATACAATTGCAGAAGATATGAGGTCAGACCTTGTTCATGTCAAAGGCGCTCTTGCCGCAGCAAGACAACCCGACAATGTAAACCCGGAGAAGAATTCATCGGGCAGTCAGTTTTATATCGTACAAGGCAAAACATGGAAGTCTGGTGAACTTAAGAGCTTAGAGAGTAAGATTCAAGCACAATTTCCAGACTTTGCCTATACTGAAGAGATGAAATCACACTATTCTGAAATAGGAGGGACTCCATTCTTAGATATGAATTACACTGTATTTGGTCTTGTCATTGATGGATTGGATATTCTTGATTCGATTGCTTCTGTTAAAGTTGCATCGGGGAATAGACCCGTTGAGGATGTTAAATTTACTGTTGAAGTTTTGAAATAATGAAGGAGGAATTAGATGCATTGCTCATCGATATTGAAAGTAGAAATTTTGAGTCTGCGGATCAAGTAGAAGCATTTCGAATCGAATTTATCGGTCGCAATGGGAAGATGAAAGATCTAATGGCGCAGTTTAGAACCGTAGCTCCTGAACTCAAACGCGAACTTGGTCCACTTATTAATCAGGTGAAAGGTGCTGTTGAAGCAAGAGTCGCCCTTGAGCAATCAAATTTCAACAGCAAAGAAACAGCAAACGCAAGTGGAATTGATTTGTCACGACCTGCGGGTGGTGTTCCTCTGGGCACCCATCACCCACTTCAGGTCGTGCGTCGAGAAATCGTGAGCATCTTTAAGAACATGGGATATGGCGTTGTGGAAGGGCCGGAAATCGAAGATGATTGGCATGTGTTCAGTGGACTCAACTTCCCTCCAGAACATCCTGCCAGAGATATGCAGGACACCTTCTTTGTGGAACGAAATCCAGACCTCCTTTTAAGAACGCATACAAGTTCTGTCCAAGTAAGAGAAATGGAGAGACGTAAGCCTCCCATGCGGATCATCATGCCTGGTAGAGTATTTAGGAACGAAGCTGTTTCTGCGCGTGCACACTGTATGTTTCACCAGATTGAAGGGCTGTATATAGATGAAGATGTTTCTTTTGCGGATCTTAAACAGAACTTGCTTCATTTTGCGAAACTATTTTTCGGTCCAGAAACAAAGATTCGTTTAAGACCTTCTTACTTTCCTTTCACTGAGCCCAGTGCGGAAGTGGATGTGTATTGGGGCCTAGAAACGGAAGTGGATAAGCGGATTACCAAAGGCACTGGTTGGCTAGAAATTCTCGGGTGTGGCATGGTTGACCCTCATGTTTTAGAGGCAAATGGAATTGATTCAAAAAAGTACAGTGGCTTTGCTTTTGGAATGGGCATTGAGCGCATCACGATGCTTAAATATCAAATCTCAGACCTTCGACTTTTCTTTGAGAATGACAAACGTTTCTTAGATCAATTCAGTGGAGAGCGCTAATGCATCTTTAAACCGTTGCAAGACTTCACGTTTACTTTGCGTGCGGGAGATCTAAAACGACTGAATGACCTCCCAGTTGATTGCATTCTAACAATACTCTTCCTGCCATTCTTTCTGCCTGTTCAAAAACCGGAGACCAAATAGGGGAGGATGAATTCCCTGAAAAAAGCGCTTTCAATTCTTGTGTGGCAGAACTCGGCGCTCCCTCAAACATAACTCGGACGCCTCTCCAATCATTTCTTATTGTGGCCTTTAACGGAGATTCAGATTCTTGGGACACATCTGCGGGAAGCAATCGTCTCAGTGTAATTAAGAGTAGGGGGAGCAGTCCTTCAGGAGCTTCAGGAGCTTTCTTATCATTTTCCAAATCCCATTCCACAAGCGTTCCAAGTTCCATTTCAAGAGATGCAATGACATCGTCAAAATCAAGTGCATTTGCACTTACTCTTCTTTCCCAATCGTCAGACGAGTTTGCAAATTGTGTTTCTAATATTTCGACGATTTCTTCCGTGCTTTCACTTTCTAACGTACCGATATCAGGCGAGCTGTTTTTGCCAAACATGGCGTGCAGTCGCATGGTTCGCAATCGTTCTTTTCGCAGTGTACGTCTTAAATCGAAGTTTCTAATCATGAACGCAATAAGGCCCAGAGCGATTAAAGCAGCGGCGAATGGCCATGCCCCTGGTTCAGATGTTTTGGCAGCATTTGCTGAAGCGAGATCGAAAGGGTCCAGTTCAGGAAGCGGATGGTTTTTAAACGTTTTGGGTTCCCGGCCTATTTCTGCTGCCGCGATCATTGCGAGCGCCAAGCTGTCCGCTTTGTGCAGATAGATGTATGCTGATTTGTCGTCTCCTCTAATGGCATCAAATCGAGCGCGTTCTCTACAAGTTCGAGCAGTTAGTAGATCATCCCCCAATATTTCGGCAGCTCTCACAGCTTCGTGGTGCGCCAAAAGTGCATCCAGGGTTTTTCCAGACAACTCGGCCGATGTTGCGATTCTAATTTGTCCCAAAATCCAACCTTCTGGATTTGACACCGGGTCAGAATGCAGAAGCATCGATTTGGACCATTCAAGTGCTTCACCGTATCGTTTTTCAGTGACGAGCAACGTGTGCAGATTTGCGTACGCGGCATCTATTTTTTCAATGTCTCCCCCTTTCCTCATCTTTTCTAGATGTTCTACCCCCGACTCATCAATTCCTAAACCTTCTAGAATGCCCGATTGAACCCACAATATGGTCCGGTCAATGTCCAATTGCTCATTGTTAAATTCAGGCTTAGACGCTTCACGTGCTTTGTTCCATTCTCCATTTAGAAAATAGATTCTCGACCTGAGAAGTTCAAGTTTGGACTCCCAGTTAGGATCAGGCTTCCTGCTTGTTTCTAATTCGATTAAATTCATCGCCATGGTTTCCTCCCCTTGACTGATCCAACCCTCTACAGTATAATAAACCAGTTCACTCCTGATTTTGGACGGACACATTGAACAATTGTTTTCAACGGACCGCCATGCTTTTGATGCCCTTTCTAAATTTCCTGCTCTTTGTTGAATGCGCCCTTTCCCCACTTCAGATTGCGCAATAATGCAGTAATCCAACGTTGTTTCTCCTACGGATCGATATAAACTGAGTGCGGCTACAGGTTTGCCTACTTCATCAAGGCTGTCAGCTCTTGATAGGAGAGACAAGGCGTTCTCGTTTTGGGCTGAAAAGATGCTCAATGAGAAGAGGAAAATGAAGGATATGTTTACAAGCCTTATGATGTCACTAAAATACCTTGCAGTCGCTCCGACTTTGAAACAATCAAAGAGGGTTATGGACTACTCACTGTAGACAACTGAAAGCACTGTTTCACCCACAGCCTGTAACGTGCCTTTGTCGATGATGCTCATGTTGTCCCCGTGAGTATGATGAAATGGACCGTATCCCATAGGGATTACTTGCATTCTATAATCTACAATATTTGCACTGGGCACTCCGCCCAATTCACTCACGAAGAGGTTGTCGTCGATTGTAGGAGGAGTCTCTCTGTTGCTGAACATTTTACCATGTCCCAATTTCGCGGCTCTAGACCAAATCTTTCTGACAATATTTGGAGCGTACTTCATCGAAGTTCCCTCTCTATTGAAAACAGCATCTTTTGCGCCAACCATGTCGAGCAAGATCCCAAATCTTGCGCGATATCCATACCTGTGAGGTTGTTTGGCCCATTCTTGACTTCCTAAACACCAATACAAATAACTCGTACTTGTAGATGGTGAGCCCTCAGGACTCCCGTAGTCTTCTCCGTCAAAGAAAACAATATCCACTCCGATGCTCGGAGCTTTAATGCTGAATTGACGTGCAATTTCTAACAGGATTCCCACCCCAGATCCACCGTCATTTGCCCCGTCTATGGGTTCGTTTTTACGCACAGTATCTTTGTCGGCAAAGGGTCTCGTGTCCCAATGAGCATAAAGCATGACGCGACTCTTCGCTTCTAGGTTATACTGTCCTACAATGTTTTTTAATTCGAGAATTTTTCCGTCAAATGCCTTCGCTCGAGCCTCCTGAACGATGACATCCGCACCATGTCTCCTTAACTCATCAGCAAGCCAAGCCCCGCATTTGTTGTGTTCCAATGTGTTTGGAACCCGAGGACCAAACCCCACTTGTTTCTCCACATAGTAAAATGCAGAATCGCTGGAGAAATCGGGCGTTAAAAAGACCTCCTCAACCTCTGGCGTCTTGTCATGTGATGGCTTCTCATTTGAACAGCTCGGTAATGCGAATGTTACAACGCTGAGCATGGCCCCCACGAGACAATGAAGATGTCTATTCATGAGACCATGAACTTCCGTCTTTCCCGTCCGTCACATTCACACCTAACCCACTTAATGTTTTCCTGATTCGGTCTGCACCAGCGTAATCTTTGTTTGCTTTTGCATCCGTTCTGAGCTCCACCAATAGGTCCAATAGATTTGTCGCTAAATCTTCTCCTCCGCTGCTGTTCTCAGTATTCAGATCATCGTTTTCCAATCCCAGAACATTTCCTAAGAACCCCGTATAGATTGTTTTGAGGCCATCTATTTGGTCTTGATTCAATTCGATCCTCTCATCTGCAGCCGAGTTAATCCATTTCACACCCTCAAATAACGATGCAATGAGAACAGGTGTATTGAAGTCATCATTCATCGCCGCATAGCATTTGTCAGACAAATCACTCACACTTATTTCTTTGTTCTCGTTTTCTGTAGCCTGGAGCTTTTGAAGTGTTTCTACGGCTTTCGTCAATTTTGAAAGCCCTTTTTCAGCCGCTATAAGTGCATCGTTCGAGAAGTCCAGGGTACTGCCATAATGTCCCATAAGCATAAAGAATCTTACCGTCATAGGACTGTAACCTCTTTCAAGAAGTTTGTGGTTTCCTGTGATGAGTTCCTCGGGCGTAAACCCGTTGCCTTCCGATTTTGACATCTTGCGGCCATTGACGGTGAGCATGTTGCCGTGAATCCAATAGTTCACGGTCTTTTCTACCTTGTTTGTAGCTACATTTTGGGCGATTTCACATTCGTGATGCGGAAATTTCAAATCCATGCCACCTCCATGAATATCAAATCTATTTCCCAAATATTTTGTGCTCATGATCGAGCACTCCAGATGCCATCCTGGGAATCCCATCCCCCAAGGTGAAGGCCACTGCATGAGGTGGGTTTCGTCGGCTTTTTTCCAAAGCGCAAAGTCCAAGGGGTCACGTTTTTCACTTTGACCATCCAGTTCACGCGTATTGCTTAGTAGCTCGTCTATTTTTCTTCCTGAAAGCTCCCCATAAGGGTAGTCTTCACTGAATCTTCTCACACTGAAGTAAACACTCCCATTGACTTCATATGCATATTCGTTTTCTAAAATCTTCTCTATGGCTGCTATTTGTTCAATAATATGACCCGTAGCGGTCGGTTCAATGGACGGAGAGAGGATATTAAAAACACGCATCACATCGTGGAAGTCGTTCGTGTACTTCTGAACGATCTCCATAGGTTCTACTTTTTGCAGGCGAGCCATCTTCCCGATTTTATCTTCTCCTTCATCGGCATCCCCTACCAAATGTCCCACATCAGTAATGTTTCTTACGTATCGTACTTTATATCCGATAAATTCAAGGTAGCGGTAGATGATGTCAAATGACAAAAACGTTCGAACGTTCCCCAAATGCACATTGCTGTATACCGTAGGTCCGCAAACGTACATTCCTACGTGTGGGGGATTCAGTGCTTCAAAGACTTCCTTCTTGCGCGTTAAGCTATTTTGAATTTGCAGTGGTTGCATGTCTTTTGTTTATTATCCTACAAAGGAAAACCAAATGGGCGCGTTATGCGAATTTAATTGTCACACTTTCAATGCTTGCAGCATTGCCTTAATTAATCCGGTCGTGTCATACTTTGCGGACCAACCCCAATCTGAACGCGCTTCTTGATCGTCTATACTGTCTGGCCATGACGCAGCAATCAGTTGTCTCAAATCAGGTTTGTAGGAGGTTGTAAATTCTGGAATGATTTTCATAATTTCATAATTCAATTCTGAAGGGGAGAATGAACAACCCGCCAGATTGTATGAAGTTCGGACCGTAATATTTTCTTTGGCTGTTTCCATCAATTCCAGTGTCGCCCTTACAGCATCGTCCATATGCATCATTGGAAGCGTTTCGTAATGTTCTAAATAACACTCAAAGGGTTTGTCCTCTAATGCACAATAAAAGGCTTCTACAGCGTAATCAGTTGTCCCTCCTCCAGGTTGAGATCGATGACCTATGAGTCCAGGATATCTGACACTTCTAACATCTACTCCATAATGTTCGAAATAATACTTTGTCCACAATTCACCCGCTACCTTAGAGACTCCATATACCGTCGTCGGGTCACAGAATGTGTTTTGAGCAGTTTGTGTTTTTGGCGCATTTGGTCCAAATACAGCAATAGAACTTGGCCAAAACATCTTTTCAAATAACCCATCCTTGGCACACTCCAATACATTGATGAGTGACTTCATATTTAAGTCCCATGCAGCCAAAGGGTTTTGTTCTCCCCTTGCTGACAGCATGGCCACCAAATGATATACGTGTGTAAACTTACCCTCAGTAAGAACTTTTCGAACAGCGTGTGCATCTGAAGCATCAAGCAAAATAAATTCACTCCTATTAACTTCTGCGTCAGTAGATTGCCGAATATCAGATGCGACAACGGCATGAATGCCATATCTGGCTTGCATCCCTAAAATCAGTTCAATTCCGAGCTGTCCAGATGCGCCTATAACAAGATGTTTTTCCATTGGGTGGAAAGATAAGACTAGATACCTTTGTACCGTGCAATCTGATCAATTTGAATATACATTAAATGACGACGATATCGCAAGATATCCTGTCTCTCCTCGCCGCAGTGCAAAACTACTCCGTGTAAACCCGCAAGGAGAATTTGAACACGGAACGTTTGAAGATCTCCCCAAATATTTAAAGGACATCGGGTGTGATGGTCTTTGGGCAAACGAAACAAAAGTCATCCAAGCCCGTCTTTATCTGAGGAAACCCACTGGAGGACGGATAGAAATTTTTCTTCTTGAACCTGTAGATGGTGTTCCCGAAGTCGCTCTTTCGGCCCTTCATACATCTTCTTGGAGATGCCTCGTAAGAGGAGGGAGCAAATGGACTGCTGAAACAGCTTCAATTGTAACAGATGGATTAACGCTTCGTGCTTCACCTATTGATCCTGCTAAAGGATTAATGCGGGAAGATGGAGGGTCGTTTCAGCTGACATTCACATGGACGGGCGCTTTGTCGTTTGCTGATGTTCTTGAGAAGCTTGGTCGCATGCCACTTCCTCCCTACATGCAACGCGATTCGGACCTCAATGATGCAGATGATTACCAAACCGTTTTTGCGCGTCTCCCAGGCAGTGTTGCAGCTCCTACAGCGGGGTTGCATTATGACGACCATTTGCTCATGAAACTCGCAGATCAAGATCTCGCGCTTAATCGATTAACGCTTCATGTTGGAGCGGGAACATTTAGGCCGCTTTCCGAGGGTGACATCTCGGATCACACGATGCATGCAGAACGATGTATTGTGACTCGTGAAATACTTGAAAAGCTGGCTTCAACCCGTAAAAGAGTAGCTACAGGAACGACAACACTCAGAACGCTTGAAAGTTTGTTTTGGATGGCGGTAGTGCATGTGGAAACAGGTGAGTTCCCTGAAACCCTCGGTCAATGGATTCCCTATCACGCAGACCATTCGCAAAGCAGAGAGGTGGTGTTCACTTCGTACGAAGCGTCTATTCGATATCTCCTCAACAACGCACCACTTGATTCACCTTGGGAGTTTAAAACCCAAATCATGATTAGGCCGGGGTATAAAATCCAATCAGTGATAGGCCTTGTGACAAATTTTCATCAACCGGGCAGTACGCTTTTATGCCTTATCGCAGCATTTTCAGGCACGCCTTGGAGAGATGTATACGCAGAAGCCATTGAAAACAAGTACCGATTCCTCAGTTATGGAGATGGATGTCTCTTTGAACTCTAGTAAGACTCCCTCTTAATTCCGAGAATCTACCACGTCAGACCCATCACGAATCGCATTCCTGATAGAAAGAGAAAATCCGTTCAGTGCCTTCGTTACTAAAGCACTCTGCTCTGTTAAGAAGTCTGTTTTGTCAGCGGCCTCAGTGACGCTTGAAGGAGCAATAACCCATACACCATTGTTTCCAATAATCGGCTTGGACATTTCACCAACAGGGATCGAAAATGCCAATCCTGCAACTTCAGGCTCAGCTGACGCACCACTTCCAGCGATGGTAGCTGTTTTAATGTTGACATTGAGCGCAGTCTTTACAGTTGCACCTGTAGCTTCAGCCACTTCATCTAAATTCCCGCCTGTCATAAGTCGTGCATAATACTCGCCTTTTGCTTTTTTAATCGCCCCAGCTCTCATCTTCTCTTCTACGGCGTCAAAATCCGGTGTACCTTTTTCTCTAGAGGAATTAAGGATTGCGACCACGTAGTTGTCGTCGATAAGTATAGGTTGGCTGATCTCACCATCTTCAGCATTGTAAGCCCAATTGACAAGCTCAGTTGCATTCGTCATGCCTGAGACAGAGGTGGACTTTCTTCTAATATCAAGGGCTTCGCTTACCGTGTATCCTGCTTCTTTTGCAGCGCTTTCTAAAGCAACTCGGTCAGAAGATTCAATTGCAAACTCGTTAGATTCAGAGTATGCGTCACGCTTTGTTTTGTCGGAAGCACCAATTTGTCTGGTGATTTTTGCCACTTCAACTTCTTCAACTTTTTTGCGGCGATCGAGAACTTCAATGACATGAACACCGTAGCTCGTTTCAACAGATCCTATTGAACCAATTGGCTTGTCAAAACTGAAGTCATTAAATGGTTTTACCATTCGATTTTGTGGGAAAAACTCATAAACGCCACCGTTAGATTTCGACCCTGGATCATCAGAGAATCTGCTTGCAAAATCTGTAAAGTCAGCACCATTTTTTAGAAGTCTCACCAGACTGTCCGCTTTAGAATTAAGAGCCACCATTTCTTGGGCATCTTTCACATCTTTCGCTTGTAATAGGATATGTCTGACAGAAGCTGCTGTATCAGGGACCATAGATCTACCGAGAACATTTGCAACAGTCAGTACATTTCCTGTTTGATAGGGTCCGACGATCGTTCCAATTTCAACATCAAAGAATGTTGACTCATTCACGTCTGTTTCAACGTCCGCTAGACGAATCGTGCTGACAACTTCAGCACCGCTGTTATTTGTTGTTGCAAATTCAACTGCATCATCAGCCGAATCCCATGCTGTAGCAATTCCCTGTAGTTCGGTGGTAATGTTGTCGACATCTCCCGAAGACGCACCTACTGGAATCTTTACGATTGTAACATCTCGACCATCTATTTGTTGAAACTTCTTTTCATCTTTGTGATCGTTGAAGTATACCTGTACATCTCTGTCGCTCACATTTACAACGCTATCTGCAATTGCCGTAAACAATTTGACAACATATTGAAATTCGGCTTTGCGTTCTGAACTCAAGTAATCGTATTTGCCCTCTAGTGCATTTGAATATGCGCCAGCTTGAGCCAATGCTTCAAACTTTTCCTTTTTACGTTTTGTGACAATGACTTCTTTGTACCTCAGGAAGTTGGCTTTGCCCTGAGGATCTGAAAGCATCCCTTGAAAATTCTGTACCCAGGTGCGTTTGTTGTCTCCATTGCTATAAAAAGCACTAGAAACGTATGGGGAAACAAGGTCGCCAAAAAGCATTTCTTGGTATTCCTTGTCGCTGACAGTCATGCCAATATTAGCGTATTCATCACTCATAAACAGTGTGGAAGTCATGTCTTCCCAGACCTCATTCGGCAGCTGATCGCCTGAAAAACCCAATCCTCTTCTTTGTTGAACAGCAACTTGATATTCTGTCCCGGTGATTCCATCTCCGTTTACACTTCCAACTTCAGTGGACACTCCTTGTCCCATGAGTGCCAATACAGCATCAAAAGGGACTAAGAAACTTAGCATACCTAATCCTAGGAACACCATCAGCAACCCTTGTCGGTTGCGAATATTTTCAATCATTGCCATGGTAAAGACGTTTTAAATGTCAGGTGCGCGAAGATAAGAAATTAATCCGCATCACAATAACATGAGTTCAACAAGGATTATTCTAGACCCCTTGACCTCTTTTATTTTTACGTTTATATCGTTAACTTTTAATCGATCTCCCTTTTTGGGGATTGCTGCTAATCTGTGTAAAATCAAACCTCCCAGCGTTTCATAAGCATCTTCTTCGGGCATGTTAAAGCCCCATTTTTCGTTCAGATATTCAACATCATGACGCGCAGAAAGTACCCAAGATTTGTCATCAATTTGTTCTTCAATCAGAATTTCAACGTCGTGTTCGTCCTCTATTTCCCCTAATAACTCCTCTACAATGTCTTCCATTGTCAGAATACCGGCCGTGCCACCAAACTCGTCCAAAACAACAGCCAAGTGCCTTTTTCTGACCAGAAATTGTTTTAATAAAATGTCTCCAGCCATCGGTTCAGGAATGAAAAAAGTGGGCAGCACGACTTCTTTGATGGATTGTGGTGATTTGAAAAGATCTTTCACATGGATATACCCAATGATATTGTCAATGTCATTTTCGTAGACGACGATTTTCGACAATCCAGTCTCTGAAAAAATTGATTTTATTTCGTTGATGGATGTATCTGTTGAAACCGAAACAACTTCATTCCTTGGAACGAGGCAATCTCTCGCTTGAACCTGGTTAAGTTTCAGCGCATTTTGAAGCATCAACAACTCGTGTTCTAAATCCTGTTCAGGAATCATATTGCCACTTGCAGATTCTAAAAAATGGTTTAAATCAGTGGAACCTAATCCCCTTGATACGGACTCCAAACGGCCTGTCGTAAATGGAAACAAGAAGATCTTACTTAACCCGATGATGATCCAAGCTGGAATCGCCAATACGGTGTTAATCATAAGAAGGGGGACACTTAATCTCTTCAGCCATTGGGCAGGGTTCCGAAGAAAGAGTGATTTTGGGATGAATTCGGCAGTGACAATGACCACTAAAGTTGTGACAAGTGTTTGGACAGCAAGCGCAAAAATAGGAGAAGGTGCTGAAAGCCAATCGCTGGAGCTGAAAATCTGTTGGCTTATTAAAGCGCCTGACTCCATCCCGCAGATCACGAGCGCAATATTGTTGCCCACCAACATGACTGCTATGAACAGTTGGGGACGCTTAAAAAAGGAAGAAGCAAGTTGTCCTCTCCATCCTTGTTTTGCATTGAGCTCAATTTGCAACCGGTTCGCAGAAACAAAGGCAATCTCCATTCCTGAAAAGAATGCAGAAGCGGCCAAAGAGGCAAGAATTATAAAGATTGAACTGGAGGGGTCGGGGTCCATTTGTTTGTTTGATTAATTGCGCGACTTGTTAGAATCCATGTCCTTCTGAAGGCGTTTGCGAAACCCTCGTCTCACAAAATACCACAGCCAAGCAAGCGCCGGGACAAGAGGAAGCATTTTGTTGTTCTCCCACCCTTCACTATAGATTATCCATAAAGATACACCCGTGACAATGGTTGAAGATGCAAGCCAAAACTTCTCTGCTGCACGTGTGACTTGTAAGACTCGTTTAGACTCCATGTCCCTAAGGTAAGTTAAATGACCCTGTGGGATCAAGAATTCGGTAATGTTCAAATCGACTGTCTGCCTCTAACCCTTTGCCGTGAAGCGTGCCTGTCGAGGTATGAATGCTCACAGGACGATCAGTATGTACTTTGTCAGAATCGTGAGACCAAACCAGATATTCAGTATTCAATCTTTCTCCTTCGAGATTCACTAATTCCACACCATCTAGGGCGATTAAATGTCCAGAGTTGGGGTCGTAGTTGCCTCTTCCACCACTTAAGATCGCTTGATGATTCGACTTGTCTCCTCCTATAAACAAACGGAAACCTTCGCTAACATCCCAGATTTCGGTATCGTCGCTTCTCTCCAGCCTCCCTGCCTCCAAAATATTTTTCACATCCCCTTTTTCAGAATAAACAAACTCCCCACTTGTAATCACCTGAGTGGAAATATCCTCCATTTCTGAGATTGATTCCGTGAGTGTGTCATCACTTGTGACGCATCCCATGTAGAATATTGAACAGATCAGATGTAAATACAATAAAAATCCGGAGGGTGTTTTCATTAACGAACCCTAATATTTGTAGTCATTCCTGAGCAAGGGCATCCTGAAACTTGCTTCACTGTAAATGACGTTCCGGCTTGAAGACCCAGAGTGAAAACCTCCTCTATCGTAGGGAATTGCTTGGACATTTTACTCATCCTTGCATTTGCTTTTTCTTCTAACTCTGGATTCATCCTCTTTGCTCTGGCGTAATAATCATGCGCGACCCAATAAACAGATCTTTTTCCTAATGCGCCATCGTTACAAGAACTCGAGGCTCCAGCGATTGCATCTCCAATAAGCATATATGCATCTGCGTTACTTGGATCTATTGCGATGACTTGATTGGCATAACGTTTTGCGGTACTCGAACGTTTTAAAGCACTGGCAATTTGTCCTGTTTTTAAGAGATAAGCCATCTGGTTTGGGCAACTGTCACAACGTGATACAGCCTCTTCCATGTACTTGAAGCTTTCACTTAGTTGCGATTGCTTTGCATATCCCATACCGATTGCGAAAGCGGCCTCATGACTGGGCTCAAACTCATATACAGCAGTAGCTACAGGAAGGAATAAGTCATTCTCTGTACATTCTCTGTTCGTGAGAATCCGCAACACCTTTTTCTGAAGATCGAAATTTTCAGGATCGGCATCTATGCTTGCTTGAAGCACCTCAACCATCTCTTCACATTTTGCAATGGCAACAAACGTCTTCTCAATGTTCTCTTTTGCCTTTGTGTATCCCTTGATATTTCTACTGTTTTCAGCGGCCTCAGCATTTGCGAGTGCCTCGTTACAATAGTCCATCAACATGAGATAATCCGTTAACATTTTAATCTTCTTCGCTGTTCCAGCCTCCTTGTCAATTTTGTTGACGTTTTTCATAGCATAGAACGACGTGACATAGTATCCACTTAGCACTGAAGCAGAACTATTGGCTCCGAGACAATCTACGCTTTCTTTAAACATCTCGAATGCAACCTGAACGGAGTCCTTATTAAAGCTGTAATAATCGGACGCTTTGCGACCTAAAACGTGGCAACGGTTGTTAGGCTTTTTCTTCGTTGATGGAAAAAGTTCCATTCTCATGTCGTAAACCCACATCAAGCTATCTACAAGAACCGCTTTGCGTTCTAGATCACCAGCTTCTTTCGCTTCCTTAATCTCAGACTTCATAAAAGTACTTCCATCTATGTACAATGTTTCTTGCACTTGTGGCGG
>CAWVRV010000037.1:0-22639 GCA_963932755.1 uncultured Flavobacteriales bacterium
GAAGCCCCCTTCGCCACCGGGCGAGGAGCTCCACCAGTAGCCCTGTTCACCAGCGTCGTAGAAGTCGCCATTGCTCCAGTTATTGTTCCACCGGAGGCCACCCGGCAAGCCTGAAAAACCACTCGAATTTGTGCCGTTGCCACCGTCGAGCCAACCGTATGTGGTCTTCATCTTGCCTCCAGCGACAGACTCACCACCAAGCTCATCTGTCATCACCGTCCACTCTCCGTCCGTAGGAACATGCCAGCCACTGGGACATAGGCCACGAGTGTCATCCACAGCGTAAAAGTTGTATAAACGCCCGTATTCCTCCAATGCCTGTGATGCATCACAGGCGTTGATGTCTGGTGAGAGATCTTGACAACCGGCGTCTTCACCATACACAGAAACAGCACCAGCGTTGGTGGAGGTCCATTCATTGTCACTTAGATCTGCAGGAATAACATCTCCATTTCGATAGTTCTCAGCTCTTAGATTCTCTGCAAACCAGCACTGTTCGCCAATTTGAACTGTTGAATATGAATACCCTTCGTGTTCTAGTTGGTCACCACAGGCAGCGAACTCTGGCACTACAGGCCATTCATTACCGTAGAATGATAAAAATACAATCAAATCGGAACTACCGATTTCTCCATCATTGTTGAAATCAGGCCCTTGACAATCGACCTGAGCGCTTAAAGAAAGCGCGAAGAAAAATAGTGAAAGTGTGAAGAAGTGTTTCATGGTGTCGTTTTAACGTATTGAAGGCAAATCAGTATTTCAAGTAGCGCCAGTGATAACAATTGTGAAGTGAAGTTTCATAGGTATTGGCTAATAACCAACAAGATACAAATATTATTTATGTGTCGCTCGACAATTGCTTGAGCATCTCCTTCATGCCCAATAAAACAAGGCTGTATGTTCTGTCATCCTGACCTTTTGTAAAGTCTACTCCCAATGGTTACCTTACAAGAATGAAAAGAAAAACATTCCTTCGCTCTTTGGGCCTCGCCAGTGGAGCAATCATTTCTGCACCTCTTGTTGCAGCCGCAGCATCGTCTGAATTGGCAGTGAGTCCAGCTGGGGGTCAAGGTGGATGTACATTGATTCCATCTGAGACCCCAGGTCCATTTCCGCTCGATTTGTCGGACAATACTTTTTTCTTCAGACAAGACATTACTGAAGGGAGACCTGGGATACGTGTCATTCAACGCATGCGTGTTGTAGGCGTTGACAATTGTCAGCCCATGCCTAACCTGCGCGTGAACTTCTGGGCGTGTGATGTCAATGGAGATTACTCAGGGTATTCAGCCTTTGACAGTGAAGGCCAAACATATATGCGTGGATACCAAATCACAGATGACAATGGTGAGGTAACGTTTATTTCAATCTTGCCTGGGTGGTACCCCGGACGTGTGGTACACATGCACTTTCAAGTCCACCTCAGTACTTCGTCTGCAGCGGTCTCACAATTTACTTGGCCTCACGAAGCAGCAGTCGATATCGCAACGAACAACCCGACCATACATACCCAAGGTCCTGATCCGATGACACCTGAAGTGGATGGTGCTTTTAACGATGGATATGAACATCAACTTGCGACGCTGGTTTGGGATGAGGAGCTACAGTCTTATGTAAGCGACATTGAGGTTGCGGTTGCAGGGACAGGTGTCAATGGAGTTGGCTATTTGGAAAGAGAAGCTGCAAAAGTATTTTCTCTCGGTGAGCCCACCCCCAATCCACTTTCTTTGAATTCAAATATCTCCCTGAATCTAATGACATCCTCAGATGTAGATGTTTCTATTTATGCGATCAGTGGGCGCAAAGTCTATGAGAAATCCCTCGGAATGATGAATGAAGGGAGCCATCAAATCGCATTGCAACCAGGATCTCAAAAGCTTGCGCCTGGAGCGTACGTTTTTCAGATTAACGTGCTAAGTAGCGGAAGGGTGCACCACGACATCAAAAGGTTTGTCGTCAAGTAGCACGTTACTCAAATGTTAGACCTTGTTTGTTGAGCGAGCGTTTTGCAAACCAAGCGTAGTAAACGAGATACGCAAAGCAAAGTCCTCCGACCACAAAAGAGTTCTGAATTCCCACGGATTCGATGTCTGCAAGTTTCCCTTGGATGGGAGGGATGATGGCGCCTCCGAGAATCATCATGACGAGGAATGCAGATCCCTGTGTGGTGTACTTTCCCAGTCCAGCGATTGCGAGAGAGAAGATACAAGGCCACATGATCGAACATGCCAGGCCGCACGCAAGAAGCGCGTAAACTGCGACAAGACCTGTCGTGTTGAGCGCTATAATGATGGAGATGAGTCCGAGAATCCCGAACACACTGAGCGTAAAGGCGGGCTTGTCTTTCGTGAGGAAGAACGCTGCGATTTGGACTAAGATGCATATAAAGTACCACTTAAGTGCAGAGATGTCATACCCAGCGAGGTATGTGGCGCCCATAACGACTCCGAAAGCCACAAACGGTACGACAAATTTCAGAATGTTTTTCTGTACAGCAGAGAGCGGGAAAACGTTGACGGCGCCCACCCAACGCCCGATCATTAAACTTCCCCAAAACATCGCGACAAATGGTGTGATTTCAGAGGATTCAAAACCGCCAAACTGCGGCTGCTTTAAAAACTCTCCGAGGTTCGACCCAATCGCCACTTCGACTCCTACGTATACAAAAATAGCGAGCATCCCTAGTGTAAGCTGTGGGTATTGCATGGCGCCCCAGCCGCTCGCGTTGCGAGATGATTTAAAGTGCGCAAAAAGAATGCCGATGACAATTACAGCAAGACCTCCAGCGAGCCAGCACATTCTGGTCATCTCAATGCCTGGCATCTCAAGATCTGCAAACTCGAACCTGTAGCTGTTGAAAACAGGGGCGAAGCAGACTGCGAGTAAAACAGTCATTGCCAAAAGGGTGAGAAGAGCGTTGTTTGCTTTCTCAGGAGCTTCTTCAGAAATGCCCGCGGGAACGCTTTTCGACTTCCCTAAAATTGCAGCGAGCGCGATAAATAGCAAACCGACGGCTCCATATAAAACGATCACCTTGCTTAAGCTTAAAGACGCAATCATGTCATCATCTACTGCAGCAGCAGATCCAAAGAGCGCCAAAGCAATAATGATCGGCCCCAATGTTGTTCCTAAGGAATTGATGGCACCTCCAAGATTGATTCTGTTGCTGCCCGTTTTAGGGTCGCCCAATGCGATCATAAACGGATTCGTTGAAGTTTGCTGAAGTGAGAATCCAAGGGCGACCACAAAAAGTCCCAAAAGCATTCCTGTAAACGTGTTTAAATAGACAGATACAATCATCGTTCCAGCTCCGAGCGCTGAGAAAAGCAGACCGTAAACGGTACTCTTTTTATATCCCCAGCTTCCGACAAGATCTTTGTTTTTCTGAGAACCTACAACGAATAATCCCAATGCACCTATGAAATAAGCGAGGTAAAAGGCAAAGTCAATAAGTTGAGATTGGAATTGATCTAAAGAAAAGTAATTTTTACAAAAGGGAATGAAAATACTGTTGCCAGCGGCAATAAACCCCCAAAAGAAAAACACTGTTGTCAATGTTGTCAGCGCACTGTAGTTCGTTTCCTGCTTCGTCATGTTTTCTGTTTATTGAAGCGCAAAATCTACGCATTTAATTTTCAAAATTCACGGGATATAGTGTAAGTTTTACACGAAGCCCTTTTATTTGAGTATAAGCAGCAATATTTCACCGACGAAACGACTTTTGTCTTCACGCTTCTTTGCAGCAAATATTTCCGGCCAAAGATCCATTGCTTTTCATTTGGATTTGACTGAAGAAGCCTCAAATCCAGCCGGAGTTTTTATAGCGAGATTATACCAAGGTGGGTCTTGCAACTGTTCATTTATATTCTTGTAAAGCGACACTTATTGTATATTTGACAATATACATCTGATTTACAACAAAATAATTAATTCGATTATGACCTATATCTCTTCATCTTTCAAAGTTTTTGCGGTTTTAATTTCGATAAGTGCTTCGGTGTTTTCACACGCCCAAGTCATACATTCAGACGTGGTATTCTCCGGTCCATTTGGTGGTGCAACACTTGATGGCTCCACATATACAACTCCTACAGGTTCTGAAGTGTGGGCAGGCTTTGCGAATGAAGATGTCAGTCTTTATCCATTAAGTTTTTCCGACAGTGGCGAGATCACCTTTACAGGAGCAACTGCTGGAATAGACGCAGATGTGTATTTCAGATTTGAGTACAATCCATACCCTGACACTGAGCCTAGTTTTGTCACCACGTCTGTGACCGTTACTGGAACAGCTGAAGCAGCTTACTCAGTAGACATTCCTGCTCAAGGTGTCAATACTTATAGTTCATTCCTATTGTATGTGACTACGCTAGATGCGCCAGTTACATTAACAAATGTGACTGTTTCAAGTAGTGCCATCGCAGACCCTTGTTCGGATGTTATATGTCCTGATGGACAAGAATGTGTTGATGGTGAATGTGTTGTCAATGGTGGCCCAATGGTTTCAGCACCAACACCACCTGCCAGAGAGCCAGCCGATGTGATTTCGATTTACAGTGATGCTTATACGGATGTTGTTGTTGATGATTTTGACTTTGGTTTGTGTGGTTTTTCTCCTGCAGTAGCAGAAGAAATGATTGCGGGCAATCCAACACAACGTTATTTGGGTGAAGGTTGCCAAGGAATCAATTTTGAGAACAATAGAATAGATGCCTCAGCATTCACACATCTTCATTTTGATTTTTTTACGGATGAAACGAATGTAATCGATAAAGTTTTTAACTTAAAATTGGTGGATTGGGCAGGGAATGAAACTGAAGCTGGAGCCACTGGTTTAGAAGTTAATTTTAATGCTGGAACGAATCCAGCGATGATCACTGGGGCTTGGGTTTCTGTTGATGTTGATATCACTGTTTTTGGGCCTCTTGTGATTGGTAACTTAACGACAAGTGACTTGGCTCAGATACATATTACTTCTAATTTACCAAACGCGTGGTATGACAATTTATATCTTTATAAAGGGGAGTCTTTGCTAGAAACCTGTAATGATGGTGTGATGAACCAAGACGAAACCGGCATTGATTGTGGTGGTGCAATGTGTCCCGCATGTGAGGATGAAGTGGGTGTCTCGGATCTTGAATTGGAGTTTGAAGTATATCCGAATCCTGCTTCTGACAAGATTTCATTGTCCAATGTTCCGAGTCATTACAGCTATATCATTTATAATTCAGTGGGGCGTAAATTAATGTCTGGATCAAACACAGAGTCAGTAGACATTTCGTACTTGAAGAGTGGGATGTATTTCATTGAATTGATTGGTGGGAATAATTTTAACACCGTATCATTTATCAAGAATTAAATACCATCTTTTGACCCATTTCTTGTTATATTGATAGCCATGAAAATCCACCTTGCATTATTATTTTCCTTTTTTCATCTTGCAGCACTGGGTCAGAACACATTGATTTGGTCTGATGAATTTGGTGGCAGCGCGTTAAACCTCAATCAATGGACCTATGATATCGGTCAAGGTGACTGGGGGTGGGGCAACAACGAACAACAGTATTACACAAATAGCAGCTCTAACGTCTCTGTTGAAAATGGCTTTCTAAATATTACAGCCATTAATGAACAATTCGGTGCCGCAAGCTATACATCTGCAAGAATCAAATCAAAAGGTTTATTTGACTTTACTTATGGGAGGGTTGAAGCCAGGATTAAAGTTCCTGTTGGTCAAGGTCTGTGGCCAGCATTTTGGATGCTTGGCGCCAACATTGACAATGTAAGTTGGCCGCAATGCGGAGAAATTGATGTGATGGAGCATATTAATAATGAGACTATTATTCACGGAACCCATCATTACAACAACAACGGATGGCAATATTCAGGTGGATCCGTTTCTTGTGATGCGAGTGAATTCCAGGTATATGGTATTGAATGGTCTCCTTCGAGTATTCAATGGTTTCTAAATGGTGTGATGTTTCATGAGACGAATATCGGTTCTGGTGCAGTTTCAAAAGAAGAGTTTCATGAGCCGTTCTTTTTTCTCATTAACCTTGCTGTAGGTGGGAATTGGCCTGGCCCACCTAATGGGTCAACTCAATTTCCTGCAGTTATGCAGGTTGATTATGTTCGGGTGTATCAAGATGCTGATGTTGGATGTACAGACCCAGCAGCTGACAACTATAATCCCAATGCAACGACTGATGATGGTTCGTGTACGTATGCATCCACAACACTCAGTATGACAACAACTGTTTGCAACAGTGCGAGCTCAGTTAGAATGACTGGACCATGGTGGGGCTGGGATTCAGCTGCAGGCCCTGCTGCTCTAGACAATGGCGATGGTTCTTGGACCTTTGCTTTTGATCCTGCACCAGCAGATAACATGGAGTATTTGCTAGTTGTAGATGGTGTACAGGAAAATCTTTTAGTGGCCAATACCGCTTCAGAAGATTGGTCATGTACTCCAGTGACAGATTACTTTTCATATGCAAACAGACAATGGGTAGTGGGTTCAGGAGATGTTTTAAATACGTATGGTACATGTGGAGCCTGTGAGGGAGAATCTACAACAGCAACAATTGAATTTGTTGTAGACATGAACGGTGTAGACCAACCAAGTGCTGAATACGACAATGTCGTTGTAAACGGTTCTTGGAATGGTTGGAACGGCTGGGGAGTAACTTTAGCTGATGCAGATGCTGATGGTATTTACGCCGGTTCTCTTGAGATAGAGCAGGGGACGACTTTTGAATATGTTGTTGCTGTAACAGGCCCTACTGATAATTGGTCTGGATGGGGACTGCAATGGGGTGACGGGTGTGGCAATGCAAATGTTTTCGTTACAGCAGGAGATGTTGGAACAGTAACCACATCTACATTGAATCCTGGTTGTGCTGACGTTTCAGGATGTACAGATTCAGCAGCAAATAACTATAATGCATCTGCTTCTACTGACAATGGTTCATGTATGTATGATGTCACCTTAACAGTAGACATGAATTGTTCAGGACTTACGCCTGGAGCTGTCGCTGCTACAGGTCCATCAGAGGGGTGGTCATGTGGGAGCTATTCATTAGCTGATGGAGATGGAGATGGGGTCTGGGAAGGGACATTTGGCTTGCCTGCAGGGACATTTGAATATATATATTGTACAGATGGATGGGGCCAACAAGAAACACCTGGCTTAATAGAAGAAATGCTCAATGGTGGAACGTGTGCACCGGTTACAGATTACTCAAATTGGGCAAACAGATTAATTACAGTAGGCGCGATTACAACAGTTGATACTTGGGGGTCATGTTCGGGTTGTGTAACAGTTGATCCAGGATGTCCTGAAGACATAGATAACAATGGTTTTGTTACAGTAAGCGATGTGCTGACTGTTCTGAGTGAATTTGGTTGCAGTGTAGGATGCCTATACGACCTCAATATGGATGGAATTGTTGGGGTTTCTGACATTTTAGAAATTCTAGCTGCTTTCGGTAACGAATGCTAAATTTTTATGATGGTTGGATTTTTTTACCTTAATTTGGGTTTCTTATATTAAAGGCAACATTTTCCATTTTATAACCAAGAATGAACAATTCGGATGAGCAAATGATTCAACCGGGTTCATTAAAGAATTAAATCTATTGGGATTTAAGTATGTGAAGGTTCAAGCCAGAGTGTTTAAGTTTTGATATGTTAAAGGCGTTTTTTAACTCAAAAAAGGGATGGCGTATAAAATTAAGTTCGATAAGTTTTTCTCATATTCATTTTCTTTGGATTGCGTTATTTTTGGATATGAAAAAGGTGAGATTCATGCTTTACTCATTAAAAGAGCAATTGAGCCTTATATGGGTGTTTGGGCAATTCCTGGTGATCTTGTGTATCCTGATGAGGATTTAACAGATGCTGCCACTAGAATTCTAATAGAATTAACCAAAGTAAAGGAAGTGACACTTCACCAAGGTCAAACATTCGGCAAACCTGACAGACATCCTCAAGGCCGTGTCATTACGAACGCTTATTTTGCACTTGTAAGAAAAGAAGATATCAATGCAGTCGCAGATTCTTGGGCCGAAGAGGTTAAATGGGTTCCTATACGTGAAACACTTCAATTGGCTTTTGATCACAATGAGATTCTAGAATCGACTTTTGAACTTTTGTGTCAAAAGTTAAAAAGGGAGCCTATATGCTTTGATTTATTGCCCGAGAAGTTTACTCTGAATGAAATGCAACAGTTGTATGAATATTCTCAGGACTCGGCGCTAGATAAAGCAAATTTCCGTAAAAAGATCAAGCCTATTCCGCTAATTAGTCTTGATGAGAAGCAAAAAAATGTCAAGCATCGACCAGCTAATTTATTCAAATTTGATTTTGATCGATATTCTGAACTTTTAGAAAAAGAGAATTATTTGTTTAGGATGTAGCTAGTCCTCACGTTCACAAGGTATAAGGCGAATTAAATATTAAACCAATGACACTTATTGTATGTTTTACAATATACTTAGTGTATATTTAACAACATAATATTGTTATCAATCATTAATTTTCTAATCATGACCCATCTGACTTCATTTTCAAGAACTCTGGCTCTTCTTGTGTTTATATGTTCATCAGTGTTCTCATACGCTCAAGAAACAACATTTACAGATGTTGAATTCACAGGCGTGTTCGGAGGAACATTATATGATGGAAGCTTTTACACTGCTCCTTCTGGTTCACAATCTTGGGGAGGTTTTGCCAATGAAGATGTAAGTCTTTATCCATTAAGTTTTGTAGATGGTGGCTTAATTACTTTTACAGGTGCAACTTCTGGAACAGATGCTGAAGTCTATTTCCGTTTTGAATACAATCCATACCCAGACACAGAACCTAGTTTCAGCACACTTCCTGTAACTGTTAGTGGTGTGGATGCTTCTTCTTACTCTGTCGTCATTCCTTCTCAGGGTACGAATACATATAGTTCATTCCTATTGTATGTAACGACTACAGACGCTCCAGTTTCATTAACTGATGTCACAGTTACGGCTTCATTTTCATCATCTGAAGTATATGGCTGTACAGATCCTACAGCAACAAACTATGATTCTTCTGCTACGATAGACGACGGATCTTGTGTGGTGCCGTTAGCAACGGTTGAATTTGTTGTAGACATGAACGGTGTTGATCAGCCAAGTGCTGAATACGCGCTAGTCACTGTAAATGGTTCTTGGAATGGTTGGAACGGATTTGGAGCTGAGCTGTTTGACGTAGATGGTGATGGTGTTTACACCGGATCTTTAGAGATAGCGCCAGGGACGACCTTTGAATATGTTGTTGCCGTTAGTGGAGAAGCCGATAGTTATTCTGGTTGGGGAATGCAATGGGGTGACGGTTGTGTGAATGCAAATGTTATCGTTACAGCAGGAGATGCTGGAACAGTAACCACATCTACATTGACTCCAGGTTGTGCTGAAGTATTGGGTTGTATGGATGTAAATGCATCTAACTATGAAGCTACTGCAACAGCTCAAGCTTACGATCAATACGGAAACTTAAGCTGTATCTATGCTTCTTGTGATGACATCCCAGAGTGGGGATGTATCTATGCTGATGGGTTTGGCGCTTTCAATGCTGACTTTGATGCATCGCTATGTGTTAGTTATGGAGGAACGCCTTGTGAAAATCCAATAGCATCGGTAGAAGGTTGTCTTGATGCAAATGCAACAGATTACGATGCCGAAGCAACAGAACAAGCTTACAATCAATACGGAAACTTATCATGTATATATGCATCTTGTGAAGATATTCCAGATGTCGAAGGTTGTATCTACGCTGACTCATACGCTTCTTTTTACCCAGGATTCGGACCAGTAGAGTGTGCTAACTATGGTGGTACTGCTTGTACAATTACAACCTTAGGTTGTTTGGATGCAAATGCATCTAACTATGACGCTACTGCAACAGCTCAAGCTTACGATCAATACGGAAACTTAAGCTGTATCTATGCTTCTTGTGAAGATGTTCCACAATACGGATGTATTTATGCAGATGGTTTTGGAGCTTTCAATGCGACGTTCGGTGCAGAGCAATGTGTTAGTTATGGAGGCACTCCATGTGAGGAGCCCGTTGCTGTTTTAGGCTGTATGTATGCAAATGCGGACAACTACAATGCACTTGCTGTTGACGACGACGGCTCATGTGTTTTTCCAAATACCTCAACTTGTTTGGGTGATTTAGATGGAGACAATACAGCGGGAACTTCAGACCTTTTGGCTTTGTTGTCTTCGTTTGGAACTGTTTGTGACTAAACTGCAAAGAGCGTTTATGGGGCAGGGATGTATTTGTCGATGAGCATAATCATTGATGCCATGGTGGCTGCTCCCAATTCCAATTCTCTTTTGTGTACGTTTTCAAAAACGTCTGAAGTACTGTGGTGGAAATCAAAGTAACGTTGGCCATCTGGGACGAGCCCTATTAACAATGGGCGTCTGTCAAGTTCCTTTAATGGACCGATGTCAACTCCGGACCATCCTTTCTTGAATCGGTGTATGTTGTACTGCTCGAAAAGAGGCTTCCAGCTTTTCACAATATCCACAAGTGTGTCTGTGGCGTCCATACTGAATCCGCGTGGACTAAATCCTCCCGCATCGGACTCCATGGCTGCAACGTAAACGTGTTCGTTTTTTGCGAGTTCAGAAGCAGCGATTTCGGCGTATTTAATTCCACCTCGATTTCCATTTTCCTCGTTAATAAAAAGGACGAACCTGATTGTTCTGCGGGGTGTATATCCGATGGCTTTCAGGGCGCGTAGTACTTCTATGGTATGAACGATGCCAGCGCCGTCATCGTGAGCGCCCTCTCCGATGTCCCATGAGTCGAGATGTCCCCCGAGGGTGATAATTTCATTCGGAAATTCCGATCCAGTCCATTCTCCGATTACGTTTCCTTGCTCTACATCTGGCAAAGCCTCACAGTTCATTTGGAATGTTACTTGAAGTTTAGGGTCTGTTTGATAGAGCTTGGCCAGTTTTCGAGCATCTACCGTTGAAATGGCTGCTGCGGGGATTCGAGTGACCTCGTCATTATAGTACATCGCACCCGTATGAGGCAATGTGTCCAGTGAATGTGTGAGAGATCGTACCAACGCCCCAACAGCTCCTGCTTTAGAAGCGTAAATCGCGCCTTGACCTCTTTGGTCGTTTGCCCCGCCATATGCAGAACCTGTATTGATGAGGACAGGATCCATCGCTCGATTGAAGAGCACAATTTTACCTTCGGTTTTGCTCCTTGGCATTGTGTCTAGGTCGCTAAGGTGTTTGACGACAATTATTTCTGCAGAAATAGGGGAGTTGTTAGGCGTTTCTATAGAGCCGCCCAAAGCGGTAATGTGAAGGTTAAATTTCTCTCCGGAGGACATTTTTACAGACGCATTTGCGATATCTCCCCGTGTCCAACTGGGGACCACTACGGGCATGACGTAAACGTTGTCGGCCCCGTAGTCATTTAACAATTGTGCACCCCATTCCATTGCTTGAGCCGCTTCAGGAGATCCACTTAGCCGATGCCCTATCGTTTTTGTGAGTACACGTAAGTTCTCGTAAGCTTCCCCATTTGTAAGAACCTCATCGTAAATGGAGCGGATCACAGCGGAATCTGATGGTGCAGAAGTTTGTCCTAGGATTGTTCCAAATCCATGAAGAAAAAGAAAGCAGCCACCAAGTACAATTGACTTCGTGACTGCTTTTAAATAATTGCGATTGTTCATGCGTGCAATCTACTCCAAACTCTGTGAGATGTATATACCTACTCGCAAGCACCACCATAAGCGCCGAGAAGCTCCAAGAGATCGATGACTCCTATAAATCCATCCAGGTCATAGTCACCAGTGCACTCGACGTCCACAAATCCACAATCGACTTCAATGGTATTGCAAACTGTGGTTGAGGATGCTTGATTTATACCATCAGCACAGCAATATGCTGTTAGGCACACGTTTTTATTCCCACCTGTTGTGTAGCAATGAATAGGACAGTCTGGAAGAGAGGGGTTGTAAATATTACCATCTCCGAAATCCCAGCTTAAACAGATGTCTGAGGTTGGTTCGATGCCAATTGCGCAAAACCAAACCTCGTCACATCCATTTGTGCAGTTGCTATTAGATCCCCATTCGAAATCCACATTTGATAATTCACATGGATCGATTCCCTCGTTACATATTACGGTCTCTGTGTAAGACCAAACAGGTGATAGATCTCCCTGTTCATCACAACAGAACACTTCCATTGTTACATTATATTCCCCAGGATAAAAACAATGAGTGTAACCAGCGGCAAATCCTATATTGTTAAGTTGCTGAGAACCGTCTCCCCAGTTGATGTTTATACATAAGTCGAAGATGTCTATTCCACAACCTTGAATGATTTGTGGTGTTAAACCATAGGAACAACAAGCTGCTCCATTTGCATCTATAGAAGCCCCCAGAGATTGAAGTTGTATAGAAGCCTCAAAGTTAGGACAGTCATAACAGCCATCGTTTATAACAGGGTCTCCACAGCAATCCACAACAACTTCGTGACAATGTTCAGTAGTGCAAATTTCTCCCAGCGTTGAAACGCCTTCTATTGAATAACAAACCTCGTATACACCTGGGTTTAAGTCGAAGCTGAAGTTGTATCCACCCCCATAACTTAAGCTACTTAAATTGATGAGGTTTCCGCTGTTTTCTAAACCTATGATAGTAAACTCAGGGTTTTGATACGACACCATATTGGGCCCTATAAATTGAGTACCCGTAAATTCAATGTGACATTTATCTGCTCCCGGGACTTCAGTAATGGCTTCCCAGAACGAATTTCTCACATAGCAATCGGGAACACAATCGCAAAATGCAGTTGCAGTGAATCCAAATGCATTTGATCCATCGTAGCAGCATTTAATTTTCACAGTCACTGGATAGTCAGTGCATCCATCTGTATAACAATGTTCGACAGGAGATCCCAAAGGAAGGTTGGTTTGAACGGTTCCGTCTCCCCAGATGATATCCATACACAATGTGCTTGGATTTGCGCCATTTGCAGATGAAATCAATGGGTCTATAGACCAAAGGCAGCATGCTACATCCTCGTTCACTCCATCACCATCAATATCTGTAGAGTAAAGAGATGTTCCTAAAGACAAAAGTTGCAGGTCTATCATATCGTCAAAGTCAAACTGACAACTGTCGCAATCAATAAATTCCATTTCCAATACGCCAGATGTTTTAGAGCATCCCTCTAAGTTTGATGCGGTCAGTGTGTAATCACCTGCATCGTTCATCGTTATACATTGTGTGGATCCATATACTACTGGCGAGGCTGTTGATCCAGCAGGTATAAAATTCCATTCGTATGAATCAAGTCCTGATGGCCCACAAACAGTCTTTCCTGTATCGCAAGCAGTATAACAACCTACTGGCACATCGCATAGATTTGGACAGGGATATACGGTCTTATATGTTGAGCCTTTACATCCTGTTATGGTATCGGTTGCAACCACAGTGTAAACACCTTCTGAAGAAGTCGTAAAGACCTGTCCTGTTACACCACCAGTCCAAACGTAATCGAACAAAGGATTTATAGGGTCAACAAAAATACTTACCACTGCACCTTCGCATGGAGGGTCTGGTTGCGTGTCTATTTGAACATTAGGTATAGCAGCCAACTCTATAAAGAGAGATGATTCACTAAAACATCCTGATATATTGTCAGTGACTTTGAGTAAAAACATGTCGTCCAAGGGTATCATATAAGAGCATATACTCACAGATGGATTTGTCCCAAGTACCCCTAAATTCATACTTGACCAATTATATGAGTATGGTCCCGACGGAGAAAGCAAGTCCACACATTCGCCTTCACATATTGCTGTAGGGCCTGTAATTGTAGATGGCACATTTGGCCATTTCTGAACGAGAACAGGTGGGATATTTATTTCACACCCCGTAATTGGATCCGTTAAAATCACTCCGTATTCTCCTTCCACTGACGCCAAGTATGTTGGATTTCCTATACTGACAATATTACTCGTATTGTCTAGCCACCAAGTAACATTATAAGTCCCAGCGGGCATGATTGGATTCATGTATAAGATCTCATCACCACCTTCACAAAACCTAAAGTCACCATCGAAAGATCCGATAGTGCTGATTTGTGGGAGGTCAAATACATTTACTGTTACAGCATCAGTAAATTCACATCCGCTTACGTGAGTTGCAGTGACGCTAACTGTAGGTGAATATGGACCGTTAAGTAGATTGGTAAATGTGTTTTGAGCGTAGGAGTGGTTGGGGTCATTGCCGTCGAAAATAGCATCTGAGGATGCCCCAACGGAAGCGTCTCCGAAATTCCAGTCAAAGCTCACAGCCCCTGCACAAGATGCGCTGAATGTAGCGGCCTCCTCAAGACACAAGTCAGGGACGGGTGAAATTGAAACGGGGCCTGGAATGACAACCAATTCAGTGTATTCGGAGGTGCATCCAGATGAGCTTGTCGCAGTAAGAGATGCCGTATAAGAGCTTCCAAGTGTCAGGTTACTTACACAGAAAGATGAAGTTCCAGCAGTATTTCCCCCTAAATTAAAATCATAGTTACTTACAGATGTGTTAGGTAAATAAGCCGTCTCATCGATCAAGCATACCTCTGGCGTGTTAGATGGGAGTGGTGTACATGTAACCTCGACATCGAACTGCGCTACCATTGCGACTTCTACAATTACATATTCATTTACATAACACGTTCCAGTTCCAGATGTGTTGTCTACGAGCCCGTGTAGTTCTACATAATAGTATCCTATTTCATTGTAAACATGACTGGGCGACTGCAGTGATGAGTAACTTAAATCATCAAAATTCCAATTGATGGAATTCACATTGTTTGCTGTGTAGTTGAAGTTCCATGTGTCGCATGATGAAGTAGGTGAAGCGGAAGGTGCTAAAGTGTATGCTTCTGGAACACACTGTCCTGTCGAGGAGAGGGTCTCATGTATCGTGATGTTTTCTGTGTTCGTACAGCCTGTGCTGATTTCTGTTATTGTGAGGCTATAGTTGTAGGAATTAGGAAGAGATACTCCCAGCCAGTTATGTGTGATTGTAGCTCCTGTGCCAATGACTGTAGAGCTGCCGCAACAAGTCCAAACATAGCTGTAGTTTGAATTAGTAGGAGCGACAATCTGTGTGCTAGAAGGTATTCCATTCACCAAAGTGCCAGGTCCATTTGTAGTAAGATTTAGCATAGGGGCTGGAAGTATATCAATGGATGTTCCTCCAGAGGATGTACACCCATTTACGTCAACAGTATTGACTATGAACTCTCCAGCATTTGTGGGGTATATTAAATATGTTGTGGCAGAGAATCCCCCCCAATCGTATGCTGTGAATGAAGCATTATTTGTGACTTCTAACTCTCCAGTTGTTCCAACACAGAAGTCTGTTCCAATTACTATAGGCACTATTGCTCGATTAAGGTTAATGCCTAATGGGTAGTCTATAGATTCCGAACAAAGCTCAGCATTACAAGTCACAGTTGCGTTTACTGAGGTTCCGGTAAAGTCGTTCCATTGCACTGTTATTGCATTTGTTCCTTGTCCTGAAACCACACTTCCATATTGTGATGGCGTTACGGTCCAGTTCAAGATCGCTTCAGGATGGACACCGTTTAAGAAGTAACCGGCACTCTCATTTGCACAAGGTGCATCTGGACTTGTAACGGCAAGACCAGGATCAAGAGTTATTTCATTAATGTTTAAACTAAATGCTGGAGACATGCAATAGGGTAGAGTCGTCATCATGTATTGCACGTCTAGTGTGTAAGGTCCTGACTGTCCCCACGTTACGTCCGTGTACAGTCCCGCAAAAGGCATTGCGCTAGGTAAGCCACCACCGCTATTTGCGGCACTTGCCGTCCATGCAGCGGTTAACCCAGAACTCCCTGCTACCTCATATATATAGCTTGGGGAGTCTGAACAAACTTCAAGCGCACCTGTAATTGAAGTAGGCATAGGTACGTCGTGCACAGTCACCCAGGATGTTGCAGTAGTATTACAGTATAGGATTATCGAAGCGGCATCTACATCAGCAGTTACAGAGTAAACTCCGCTATTGGGGAATGACACATCGTAGCTTGTAGATGTAGCGCTATTTACGTTTGCAACCCCAGAATTAGACCAATTAAAACCTCCTCCAGACACAGCATTCATTGAGAATAAAACGGGGGTGTCTTTACAAATGTCAATGCTTGATGGCGTGATTGAAAACTTGGGCCTAACCTCTACATTCAGCGATGCAAAACCCGTGCAATCATTCACGCCGTTGCCAGGTATTCCTTGCAAGAAGGAACTTGTATAAGACACCTCTATTATACCAGAGGTATACCATTGGACAGCAATGGTTTGGTTGTCTTGGGAAACAATTGTTCCGCCTGTAACAGACCAATCATAATCGACGCTCACCCATTTCGTGAGATCATACATCACGACGTCACCTTCACACACTAGATTTGCGCCATTGATGTCTCCGTTAGCGGGGATAATAGGTATCATTACCGAAGTTGGAGTTGTACAATATTGTGGTGTGCAGCCGCTTACCTCAAGCTCTACAATGCCATAAGGACCTAATCCCCATTCAACGAATATCTCACTTGTTCCTTGGCCGGTGAAAATCACGGGTGCTCCTAATGCATCAAATACAGACCAAAGATATCCTGAGCAATTTGCAGTAGTGCTATAAGTTGAAGTGTCACCTTCACATAAAGTAGATATGCATATTATATCTGGTCCTATAAGTGAATCCACTTCAACTTGATCGGTGTACGTGTCCGAACACATGCAGATCACATTGCCTTCAGGCCCTAGTATTTGTGTGTATACAGTGAGTGTTACATCGTAAATTCCAGGAGTGGTGTAGGTGTGTGCCGGACTGGAAGGCCCTGAAGATGAGTAAGAAGTTCCGTCGCCGTAATCCCAAAAATAATTTACGGTTCCTGAGCTACTCGCGTTACTGAATTGAATTGGAGCACCAAGGCAAGAATATCCAGTCGAAATAAATAATGCTTCAGGCCCCTCAAGTATTTCTATACAATTGTCGTAAACGATAGGAGTAAAACTTTGATCAAAAGGGTTGTGTATAGTGACAGAAATATTACCTACTCCAAACGCACCCCATTCTATTGTCGCCTCGGAAGTATTCCCTCCAGATATGATCGTTCCTCCTTGTACATTCCAACTGTAATTAATTCCTGAATTCCCATATATTGGCGAGAAGGCTACGATTGTTGAATTCTCACAGATTTTAACACACTCTGTGGGTCCTGTTGTTTGGCCACCGTTTACAGCTTGAATTGGAAAAAAGGTTCCGTCGGTAAAGTCAATAATTCCGCAGTCATGTGCACACTCAATATTGATGTTTATAAGTCCGTAACATGTTACTGTAGAGCCATTTAAGTCGATGTATGTTAATCCATAAGGGACTGTAAAAGTATTGCAACATTCATCTGAAGCATTGGGCGAAATCAAAATTTGCCAAACGGATATATTACAAGATTCTCCTTCGAAAACAACAGACAAACATGAAGATGAAGCTTCTAAATCAGTGTATGTTGTACAGTTTGAGTAAGTAGACAGATCGACGAAAGGGTCATTTTGTAAAGCACTCAGTATGTCGAATGCTAAAACACCTGGGGAGTAATTTACTGTAACATCATATGCAGGAAGCGTGCAGTCTTGCGCAAAAACCGTATTGTTAAATAATATCGTGAAGGATATTAAAGTTATTGTGCAAATTAAATATCGAGTAGACATTACGTTTGGATTTGGTTTAAGTAAGAATTTACAACTAAGTTGTGAGGTTTCATAATATATCTTTGCATATATAGAACCCTCTCAATATGAGTCAATTTTTTTTAAATATAGATCTACGAAGCGATACAATCACTCGGCCAAGCGCCGAAATGCGTGCGCGTATGCATGATGCGGTGACGGGAGATGATGTCTTTGCGGAAGATCCTGAAATCAATGAATTGCAAAAAAGATGTGCTGAGATGTTTGGGATGGAGGATGGCCTTTTCTGCCCTTCAGGCACAATGACAAACCAAATCGCCATTGCCGTTCATACTTCACCCGGTGAGGAGGTGATTTGTGACAAGCTTGCACATATATACCATTATGAGGGTGGAGGTATTGCGCGACTAAGTGGTGCTTCTGTGCGTCTTTTAAATGGAGACCTTGGAAGATTTACGGCATCTGATGTAAGGGCGAATGTAAACCCCTTAGACAGTCATTACGCAAAAACTTCTTTGGTCAGTCTGGAAGATACATGCAACAAAGGAGGTGGGTCGATTTGGGACCTCTCTGAATTAAGGGAAGTCTCTAAAGTGTCCAGGGAGTTGGGGCTTGCGGTGCATCTTGATGGGGCACGTTTGTGGAATGCCATTGTGGCTCGGGGTATTCACAATGATGTGAAGGCACTTCAAGAGTATGGCTCCCATTTCGATTCTATTTCGCTGTGTTTTTCAAAAGGATTGGGCTGTCCGATAGGATCCGTGCTTATCGGGTCGACATCTTTTATTGCCAAAGCGCACAGAGCAAGGAAAGTATTTGGTGGTGGGATGCGTCAAGCAGGAATCGTCGCTGCTGCGGGAATATATGCGTTAGAAAACAACATTGATCGCCTTGAAATAGATCATGCTCGTGCGAAGAGATTGGGAGAAGCTGCACTTCATCACCCCAGCGTAATATCACATTATCCGATAGACACAAATATTGTCATTCTCGAGCTTCAGAAAGGGGTCGATGCTGACGCACTTTCCGCTGAGTGGGGGAGAAATGGGATTGAATGTTTTCAGTTTGGACCTTCCAGCATACGATTTGTAACCCATCTGGACAATACAGATGCTCAAATAGATGGCGCTTGTAATTACCTGTCAAAGATTTAATGTAGGGATGTCAAAGGAAATAAAAAAAGGCGATCAAGTTCGGTTTCTGAATGAAGTTGGAGGGGGTGAGGTTTTGGAGGTGTTCTCCGATGGGACAGCTACTGTGGAGGGGGAAGATGGGTTTGACATGAACTACAAATTGCAAGAGCTCATGCTCGTGATGAGTAGCGAAGATGAGATTGAAGCGTACAACAACAAGTTGCCAGATTTGGCTACGATTTTGGCACAAGATCTAGATGTGAATCGACAAAAGGAAATTCAAAAAGAATTTGACATCAAGTATTCAAATGCGAGTGCGACAAATCAAAAAAGGAGGGGGGAGCATATGGTCATTGACCTTCACATTCATGAACTTGTCGATGATCAATCGGGTCTTAGAGACAGAACCAAATTGGACATTCAATTAAATCATTTCGAACGAATGATGAGGATTGCGGGAGAGCAGAGGGTAAGGAAAGTGATTTTCATCCACGGCATAGGTCAAGGTGTTTTGAGACACCAAATCCGTACGCGTCTTGAAATGTATTATCCCAATTGCACAGTTCGGGATGGGAATCCCCGTGAATATGGCGCAGGGGCTACAGAGGTGTTGTTGGGTCAGTCCTCGTTCTGAGGCAAACTTTCTTCTTCTTCTTTCTTCTCTTTCTCCTTCTTTAAATCTTCGACGTATTTTTTTGCGACAGCATTTAGATCAAGTCCCGGCACATTGATCATAAAGTCATCTTTTACGACGCTGAAAGTTCCTTCGGTTCCCCAATCTAGAACTCGGAATTCGTATCCGTCGGAATTGAATCCCAGAGGAATCCACGATTCTTTCAATTTTGCAGAAGACAAAGCTGTTAACCTTGGTTGATTAGAAAGCCAAAACCTCAATCCTCTTGCCATCATCTCTCTTTCAGCGCGTTTGAATTTCTTTCCGTCTGCGACCCACATTGTATATGCAACATCTTCAAATGACGCAGTTGCTGCGCGACATGTAAGGTCTTTTATTGTTGAAGTAGCGGCCTTCTTATCGACTTTATAGATGACGTCATCTTGTTTTTCATTTGTAAACCCGATGGCTTTCATCATTGCTGGGGAGAGTTCAGTGCCTTGTTTGTTTTTAGGGATTAAAGTAAGTGTGGTTGCATTTGTGGAGTCTCTGAAAAAGAACGATTTTGTGTGACTCAAATCATCAGACCAACAGAACGCGTTGTGGGTGTCAGAATAATAAATATTTCCCGTTCTTTTTCTCCCTTTGGTCTCCACAGAGTAGACGAGCCAGTGTTCAAATACAAGTGTTCCCTTTCCTAAAGGAACTCGGGTGAGATTTGCAATCTCTTCCACCATAGAGGGCAATCGTTTGTCGACTTCTTGAGCAAAGGTATTTAAGTTGCCATTCAAGAATAACAAAAGAAAACAGGTTGAAATGATTAATTGTAAAAAGGATTTCATGGCTTTGAGATACGTGTTTTCTAATTCCCAGATGCGTTATATGGTCTGTTTCGCTCCTTGTCTTTTGAATTTCGCACAGAAATATTTGAAGTGAACTCCCACTTTCCTCCCTTCCACACATATTCATCATACTCCATTGTAGGTCCGTAAAAGGCAGTTGCTCCAGCAAGAGAAGGGTCGCTAGGAGCCAGGCGGTCCAAAACGATCCTGTTGTTGTCTGGTTCGTATCTCAGAGTGGCTTGTAACTCATCAGCGTATTCCAAAACATGTCGCTTCCGAACTCCTTCTGGACGATTTAAATACGGTACGCCTATTCGAATGAGGTCATTCGAAATAATCATGGTTTCCATGATTTTCCTCGTGATTTGGGCATTGCCACCTTCCCATCCCAATAGGGTATATATAGGCGTTTTGCCGTCATGGGTCAGGATTAAATCGTAATAAATCGCCCCAGGCCAATCATCCACTCTGTAGCTGCGAGATTCGTCTTTGGGATCTTCATTTCTGTCATGAGTCAACTCTGTCCATTTGAAATTCTGAAACCGCTCGGAACCATCAAACCCATAAATCACAAATGCTCCGTAATCTTGCGTTCGATTTTGTCGTTCAGAATTCCATGATATTACGGTCACCAATTCATCTCCTCTTCCTGCTGTTGCGATTCCTGCAGGCCATTGCTCGAACAGTTCAGACAAAGATTCTGAGGAATCAAAATCGGCAAGGGTTTCTCTCACAAGGACCTTGAGTTCGTGGTGAAGAATAGACCGTTCCTCATCATTGGATGCTTTTCGAAGATTGTCGAACATCGTAGCTATTTGAGAAGAACGAGATGTTTGTGCCAAATATGAAGAAAACGGAGCGCTGATTAAGAATAAAACGATCAGAATTCCAGGTAAATTTAAATTCATACTTTTAGAACGATTCACCATCCGACGATATTACTTTGAATTGTTATACATGTAAAAACGCCTTCTTTGAAAGCAACAATTCTTCGCTTTCTCTTCGGTCTTCATCATCAATACAACAATCAACAGGGCAAACTGCGGCACATTGAGGTTCATCGTGAAAGCCAACACACTCAGTACATTTGTCAGGAGCGATGTAGTATAAGTCCATGCTTATCGCATCGTTTTCCTTGTCAGAGTCTATTTCTCCTGCAGTCGGATGAACTCCCGTTCCGGTAAACCCTGTGCCGTCTGTGTAACGCCATTTTGCGGATCCTTCATAGATTGCAGTGTTGGGACATTCCGGTTCGCAAGCCCCACAATTAATGCAGTCGTCAGTTATAATGATTGCCATGTACTTTTGCCTTTCAATTTACAGATACAAAGGTACAGTGAACAGTCTTAAACCCGCATTAACAAAACTCGGAATTTGGTTTCGAGAAAAAGCACATACAGAAAGTGATTTGCTCCGATTGGCTGAAGCTAATAACGGATGGTTCACAAAAGAAAGTGTTTCGAAATCGTTTCAATCTCATGGAGATTCTTTGCGAGAAGAGCATATTGATAAATGGTTTGAAGCGTATGATCTTCCAGATGCGATTCATGCTGACTCTGGCAAAAGGATAGGGATTATTATGGCGGGCAATTTGCCTTTGGTGGGTCTTCACGATATGCTTTGTGCGTTAGTTTCCGGTCACAATGTGGCGGTAAAGACATCCAGAGATGACACGGTTCTCCCGAAAAGAGTTGTGCAAGAAATAGAATCGATTGAACCTGCTTTAAAAGGCAGAATCGAATTTGTAGAAGGCAAATTAGGAGATGTAGATGCGTTGATCGCCACAGGAAGTTCAAACACCTTGCGGTATTTCGATGCATACTTTGGCCATATTCCACATGTGTTTAGAACACAAAGAACAGGAGTTGCTGTTTTAGATGGTGAAGAATCTGAAGAGGAATTGAAAATGTTGGGGGAGGATATGTTTACACATTTCGGACTTGGATGCAGAAGCACAACAAAGGTGTTCCTCCCGACTAATTTTGATTTGGACAGGTGTTTTGCAGCCTGGGTTTCTTGGAGTTTTTTGGCGAACAACAACAAATATGCAAACAATTATGATTATCACAAAGCGATTTGGCTTTTGAACAGAGAAGAATTGATAGAAAATGGATTTTTATTGGTGAAAGAAGATGAAAATTGGGTGTCACCAGTGGGTACTCTTTTCGTGGAGAGATATGATGATGTTGGAGAATTAATCAAGAAGCTGAGCGATTATCAAGATGGTTTGCAGCTTGTGACTTCAAGGTCTGGAGCGAAGGAGTTCACAAAAG
>CAWVRV010000038.1:0-22109 GCA_963932755.1 uncultured Flavobacteriales bacterium
CGCACTTTCTTCGTTGACAAGGAAGCTCTTTTCATACATTTTAGTTGCATAACGATCGATGCTCCCCTTGTACTTGTTGTCCACATTCTCAAAGAACGATGGCAAGTTCTCAGGAGAGATGTCGGTTTGGTACTTCGTCATGAGGTTAATAAACAAGTCGCGGTCTGTTGCCATGTCATAATCCTTGAAGAAATCGTCACACAATCCTGAAAGTCTTGCTTTTGTTGCTGCAATTTGATCAGCATCACCAGAGAATAAACCTGGAGCTGTTCTTCCAAATCGTACGGCAAACAATGTGATGTCAGAACCGATCAAACCAGCTTCTAGTGCATATACGTCAGCTTTTGCAGTAGCATCAGTTGCGACGTAATACGCTTCAATCAGATTTAATGCTTCGCCATACTCTGCTTCTAACTCAGGTGAAGAAGTAGCCCAAGATGAGAATCGCGCTTCAATCGCTTCCTTTTGACCTTGGACATTTAGTGCTTTAAGCCCTTTTGATTGTCCGATATAGTATTTCCAGTAATTTGCTGTTTGGGCATATTTGGCTGCATACTGAATTCGAACACCAAGGTCTTCGTCCATATGTTCTTTCATCGTCCTTAATTTAAGATCGCGAACATCTACAACACTCGGGTTATAAAGCGCCAGCGCCTGTTCGATTCCCCAGCTGCTGAGAAAACGGTCTGTGCTTCCTGGGTATCCCATGACCATGCTGAAGTCACCTTGATCTACACCATCCATGCTGATTTTCAAGTGTCGCTTGGGTGTATATGGAACGTTAGATTCTGAGTAGTCAGCAGGTTTGTTGTCCGCATCGGCATAAATTCTCAACATTGAGAAGTCCCCCGTATGACGTGGCCACATCCAGTTGTCTGTGTCGCCTCCGTACTTTCCAACACTCTCCGGTGGCGCTCCAACCAATCGGATGTCTCGGTATGTGTTGTAGATAAACATGTAAAATTCGTTGCCATAATAGAAGCTTTTTACTTCGTACTGATACCCGTGAACATCCCCTTCGGCGTATTCAGTGTTGATTTCGTTTTGAGTTGTTTGTATCGCTTGCGTACGCTCATCCTCACTCATTTCGTTTGTAACGTTTGCAAGGATACGGTCTGTGATGTCATCGATGCGAACAAGGAAACTTACCTCAAATCCTTCGATGTTCATCTCTTGGTCTTTGCTTAAAGCGAAAAACCCGTCTGTTAAGTAATCATTCTCAGGTGAACTGAACCCTTGAATAGCGCCATATGCACAGTGGTGATTTGTTAGGACGAGACCTTGAGAAGAGATGACTTCAGCCGTACAGCTGCCGCCGTTAAGTCTGATGATGGCATCTTTGAGAGAGGCGTTGTTGATGTCATAGATGTCGTCAGCGTCCAGACGGAATCCGGAGTTCTGCATGGACTCTTCATTGATTTCTTCTAGGGTGTGCATGAGCCACATTCCCTCTTGGGCCTGGCTTGTAGGAGCAAGTAGAATTGCTGTTAACGCAATAAATGCGATTGAAAAAATACGTTTCATTGATCGTGTATTAAATTTATATTACTTTTCTGTATCGGGTTTCTCAACCCAATCAACGGTGCTTATTAAGTTTTCTATGCGTGAATAAAGGTCCTTTAGATCAGGTCCTTCATGACGATTAAATACAGTTTTATGATTGATGGTAGAGATCGCAGCTGGAATATCCATGACCATCGGATTGTCGTATCTGTCCTCGAGCTTGAGATATCCGGAATTTTCAGCAAATTCCGTAATCTTTGAAATCTCATTGAGTTCAATCGTTCCAGTGTATTTCCCCTCATCGAGATGTCTCCCAAAGGCCTTTTCTGCAAACCGACCTACAGTCAGTGTCGCATATCCATTGTTGAGAACTGAAAAATTGAACGATGGACACGATCCATAACACATGGTCTTTTGTAAGCCTATCGCTACTTCAAGCGGGATGTGTCCATTGGATACATCCTTTTTTTGATTGCAGCATGTAAAAACAAGCGCAACAAACACAAGAAGATATGCGGTATTTGCTTTACAGAAGGTCATCATTGCTTCTTTTTACGTCTCGTTTTGGCAGCCTTTATTTCCTTTGTTTTACTTACCTGATCTTTCTGCATCTCAGCAAGTCTTTCTTGGAAAGCAGATTTCTTTTTAGGGTTCTTGACGTTTTTGTCAATTTGTGCTAGAATCTTCTTCTCATCAATAAAATATCGCTTGATAATTAGCATTTGGCCTATAGAAACAAGATTTGCAGCAAGGTAATAAAGGCTCAGACCAGAGGCGAATTTATTAAAGAAGAACAACATCGTAAATGGAATGAAATTCTGAATCACCTTCATGTTGGGCATGCCCGCTTGAGTGGGTTGAGGTGGTTGACCTGCGGTGGTCATGCGCATGTAAAAGAAGATAGAGATCGCCATGAGAACTGTAAATCCACTAATATGACTTCCATACATCGGTATTGTAAACGGAAGATCTACGATGCTGTCGAAGGCAGCGAGGTCATCTGCCCAGAGAAAGCTCTTTCCACGTAAATCAATGTTTGCGGGAAAGAAACGGAACATCGCATACAGTATAGGCATCTGAAGCAAAGCCGGAAGGCACCCCGCCATGGGGTTCACTCCTGTATTGCGGTAGAGTTCCATGGTCGCTTGTTGACGAGCTGTACTGTCGTCTTTGAGGTCCTCGTTGATTTTCTCAATATCCGGACGAAGCATTTTCATCTTTGCGGAGCTCAAGAAATTCTTCCATGTAATCGGGAAGAGGAACATCTTAATGATAAGTGTGATAATCAAAATGATCATTCCAGCACTGGCAATCCTTGAGTTCAGAAAGTTGTAGATTGGAAGGATGAAGTTTCGATTGACCCAACCAAAGATCCACCATCCATAATCAATGATTTTCCCCACTTCATCGAGTCCAGTTTGATTGAGAAGAACAAGGTCGTTTGGTCCGAAGTAGAATGAAAGCTCTTGCTCCATCGTGTTTCCACGAACCTCTGCAACCATAGGCAGGTCGGCAGAGAAGAACAACGTAGAGAGCGTGTCTTCTTCGAAGAGCTCATTTGTCAACACAGCCCCTTTTTCAAATCCACCCTCTTTTGACACCAACACAGAGAAGAAATCTTGTTTGAATGCCATCCATTCTAGATTGTATTCTAACGTCTCTTCATCCGATTGGCCTTCGCTTAAGTAGTCACGTCCTCTTTCCTTTTCCTTAAAGAATATGGAGGTGTGTTGTCTTTCCCACTCAAGACCCTTTTCATTTCTTAACCCTGTTGCAGACCAAACCAAATGTTGTTTGGGCAAGATCTCTCGTCCAAGGTCTCTAAATGTAATCCGTGTATCAAGCTCATATCCTACAAGCGTGTGAACGATCTCAATCGCGCCTCCTGATTCTGTGACCGCTTTCAGGTACATCGTACTGTCGGTCTCTGACGTTAAAAGGAAGGACAGATCGCTGAGTTTGATGCGGCCTGTTCCAGGCACATCAAATTGCAGGTCCATAGAACTGTTTGATGGGTCCCACAATTGGATGGGGTCACCTGCACTGTAACTCACGTTTCGGACGTTTCCGTCCATTAACGTTGCAGAGTAGGGGAGTCCGCCACGTGAGTTCAACTTGATTTCTAATACGGACGATGTCAGAACGTGTTCTCGATCATCTCCAAATACGGCCAATGCAACAGGTCCGTATTGTTTTCTGATGTCGTCTGGAATCAGCAATGCGCCTATGGAGTCAAGCCCCATATTTGTCAGAGACAAACGTTGTGCGTTTTTCTCTTCCTCTAAGAAGTTCGCTTCTGTCTCTTCAGCCTGTAAGCTTTCAGAATCGATGTCGTTTTCACGGTCATCTTCTGCCTCTGCTTCAAGGCGCTCCATCTCCGCGATTTCTTCCTCAGAAGGTGCTGTATACCAATTGTAGCCCATTAAGAGCCCGAACATCAGTAAAAATCCTAAAATTGTATTTCTATCCATTGCGGCGCGAAGTTAGTTAAGTAAACCGAAAATTGGGAAGTGTTTTGTCACCATTTGTGCGCATTCTTTGAAGCCCAAACTCCTTTTAACCTCATCGCCTGCTCAAGTAAATCTCTCACACAGCCCTGCCCGCCATTTTTCGGGCTTATGTAATGCGCGACATTCCTGATCTCCTCAACGGCATCGTCAGGGGCGACTGCCAAACCGACTTCACTCATTGCTGGCAAATCAGGGATATCGTCACCCATGTAAGCGACTTTGTGAAGGGGGATGTTAAGTCTCAGACACAGCGTATTCAATGACTCGAGCTTATCCTCACACCCAAGATGTACTTCCGTGACGCCGAGTTTTCTCATTCTATCGCCCACGGCCTTCTCATTGCCTCCCGTTAATACCGCAATCTTTAATCCTTGTTTCACAGCCCATTGAACCGCATATCCGTCACGTGTAGATGCTTGTCTGACTTGAGATCCGTCAGGAAACAACAGAACGATGCCGTCTGTAAATACTCCGTCGTAATCAAACACGAAAATCTCAATTTCGGCGAGTTTTGTTTTATAATTCATGGCTGTCAGCTATATGCTTGCTTACAAACTTGTAAAATTCAGTAAGTTCTTTGTTGTTTGAAAATCCCTTGAGTAATTCCAGATGTTTCATTTGGCTCCCAAGATCTTTTCTAAGAGCGACTCCAGTCTGAAGTGAAAATGAATTCCCCGATTTTGCGCCTTCCATCAATCCTTCTGCCAAGGGTTTCATCAGGTCTTTTGGCAATCCTTCTTCATCTAAAATTTGCTGCGAAAGTGCGAGGCAGTGATTTGAGAAGTTGTGTGTAAATACGGCTGCCAAATGAATTTTTGCACGTGTTTGGGAAGGTGCGTTAAAAGGTGTGCCTCCACTTTCGGTGACCAATCGGTACAGAATAGATTCAAATTCTTTTGATCCTGCTTCCACAGCGAAAGGAACATCTGTGAGGTCTTCCTCATGTGTGTCTGAACTGAAGCTTTTGATAGGCCAAACCACGCCGTTCTCTCCTCCCAAAACATCCCTGTCCGTTACGCCAGAAGCGTGAAATCTTTTGACATTGTTTGGCAATGATTGTGCGACCTGACTGATTGCGTCATCACTGACCAACAATGCAATGGCATCAATGTCTGTAGACAATGTCCCCAGGTCATTGACAACGACAGCATTAAGTTTGTGGCCCAATTCCTGAGCGCGATCTTGAGACCGTCCCCAAATCTCAACGATTTCGACCCCCCCTTTTTGCCATGCCCGCCCGAGCGCTTGCGCCACTCTCCCTGTGCCGGCGATACTGATGCGTAAGGGTTTAGACATATTCATTCGGGAGTGGTTTGGACGGAATAATTTCGTTTCAAGAATAGTTGAATAATCCCGAAAGCTACGAGAAAAACACCAAACCAAACCATCACACCAAGCTTGTATCGTGTGACGCGAACAGCAATGATACTTGTGTGTTTTTCCGCCGTGGATTCACCAATAATTTCCGTCTTTATGGTGGACCAAAATTTTTGTTGAAGAGCGGCAGTGATGTCTTCCCCAACAACCCCGTTTTTCCATTCTTGCGCCTTGTCTTTTTGAGTTTTGCTGGGAAAGGGGACGCTGCGCCAAGCGAATTCTATGTCAGAAAAAAATGCGGCAGAGGTCAAATGTGTTTTCTCAGCTTTAAAAAACAGGTCATCAAACGTGACAATTGAACCTGTTTCATAACGAATGGGGATTCTTTCCATGAAGATTATTTCTTCGCCAGGTGCTTCTCCTGACAATGGGCTGCAAATAAAGTAGGATTCCATGTTCACGGTATCTCCTTTGACGAGATACAGCGTGTCATTTCCATTCGTTCTCGAGATTACTTCTTTTGAGACGTCTACGTAAACCGATCCCGCACATACTGTTGCGATACCTAGAAAAACCAGTGTTCCCTTCGGTTGAATGACTGCGTATGCTGAGCCCATATAAACAGCTGCAAAGAAGAGCGCCAATTGTGGATATTCATGAGGGTCAAGTCTCATACAATATTGAAGAAGTCCAGTAAGACACAAAGAGATGGTGAAGGTGAGTATGGCCCCCCAAAATGCATTCCCGGTTTTCAAGAAAGGAAGTGTTCCTGAGATGAACATCAAAAGAGACAGCAGAGGGATTCCCATTCGGACAAGTACATCCTCAAATTGGGGGAATAAAATCAGAGAGACGGCGGTGAGGATTGCAAATAACAAAAGTGCATTTCTCAGAAAGAAAGTGAGTTCAAATAAGGTATCACGCCCTTTTTGCATTACACGATATTCATAGGTTTTGCAACCTTAATAAAGAGTTCAGCCATATTTCTGGCATCGGCGATTGCTCTGTGCTGCGTTCCGTTAAACTCTAGGCCTTCAAGGCTCAGGGCATTTTTAAGTCCGATTTGATTCTTTGCACCTTTGTATTTGCTGTAATGTCTTTGCAGACAAGCCCAATACTTCAACCATTCAAGTTTCAGGTTGTGATGTCTTGCGTCTACAACGAACTGTCTGTGGTCAAATTCACCCCAACTGAAGAGTGCCGTTCTTGACGAAGCGCAATCCATCCAATCTTCAAATCTCTTAATGACAACATCGAAATGGTCTGCGTCTTCAACGTCTTCTTGGGTAATGCTGGTCAGTTTTGTACAAAATTTATCAATCTGGGGATGAATCACAGGAAGGATGAACTCAGAGAATTCATCTACGATTTCCAAATCTTCATTTACTCTGACGGCTCCGATTTCAATGATTTCGACCTGTCTGGGCTTGGGGCTTCTCCAACAAGTAGCCTCTAAATCATATATGATAAATTGTCTTTTTGACATCGATGTGTAAAGATACTTTACTCTGTGGTCATTATTTCTCTTCTCGGTTTCTCCAAGGAGATCTAATAGTTACAGTAGCATTTTCTAGTTGAACTCTGTTTTTTTCGTTGTCTACCCTTTCACTTAGCTCAGCGACCAGCGATGCAAAGATTTCATCTCCCACGGGCAGTTCTCGAATGAGTTTCTCTGCAGTAAAATGATCATTTACAAATCCAGTGTCGAAGTTTCCTGATCGGAACGCCTCGTGATTGATCGCGAAACGGCCGAAGTCGAGCGTGGTTTTTACTCCGCGGATCTCGTAATTGTCGATTGCATGAATCATTTTCTCAATACAATCTTCACGCGAAGAAGCGTGCACGATCAGTTTTGACAGCATTGGATCATAATGAATACTCACTTCACCACCTTGGATGACGCCATCGTCAACTCTGATTCCTGGACCGACAGGAGGGACGTATTTGCTCAGGACTCCTGTCCCAGGAAGGAATCCCTCTGAGGCGTCTTCTGCATAGACTCTTAATTCAATGGAATGTCCAGATATCCTTAAGTCACTCTGAGAGAAGGACAATTCATTGCCTTCTGCGATTCTGATTTGTTCTCTGACCAAATCAATGCCGGTGATGAATTCTGTGACGGGATGTTCTACTTGAAGTCGGGTGTTCATTTCAAGGAAGAAGAAGTTTTTATCTTTATCGACTAGGAACTCAACGGTTCCTGCACCCACATAATCGCAAGCACGAGCGACTTCTATGGCACACTTTCCCATCTCAGCCCTCAATGTGTCATCTAGCAATGATGATGGCGCTTCTTCGACTACTTTTTGGTGCCTACGTTGAATGCTACATTCGCGTTCAAATAGATGGACGACATTGCCGTGCATGTCTGCCAATACTTGGACTTCGATATGTCTGGGTTGAAGCACAAGTCTCTCCATAAACACGGCTCCGTTTCCGAAAGATCGTTCCGCCTCAGAAATGGCCCTCGTGAGTTCTTCTTCAACGTCTTCAATGTTAAAAACAGACCTCATTCCTTTTCCTCCTCCGCCTGCGCTCGCTTTAATAATCAGTGGCATACCGATTCTTTGCGCTTCCTTCAATGCTTCTCTTGCATCTGAAATGGCTCCGTCTGTTCCAGGTACCAAAGGAATGTTTCTCGTTTTGACGGCTTCTTTTGCTTGAAGCTTGTCTCCCATGGTTCTGATGGCCATGGTTCCAGGTCCTATGAAAGCGACTCCTGCCTTTTCAACCTGTTCCGAAAAATCAGCGTTCTCAGAGAGAAAGCCATACCCAGGGTGGATTCCATTTGCCCCAGTATCGATTGCCGCTTGCAGTACCTTGTCGGCCAACAGGTAACTTTCTGAGGAAGGTCCTGGTCCCAAACAGACGGCTTCGTCTGCGGCCAAAACGTGTGGTGCAACAACATCTGTTTCTGAATAAACAGCCACAGTAGAGATTCCCATTTCATGAGCAGTACGAATAATTCTCAAAGCAATCTCGCCTCTGTTTGCGATTAATATCTTTGTAATTTTTCGGTTTGTCATTATTCGTTGTCTGATTTCTGTATAAAAATCGAGGCATAATAAAGGGGCAAGCGATTCTTATCGCACCGCTCAACCGCTTACCCTTGCTGCCTTCCGGCCCTGGGGGGTTCAGCGGGAGCTGGTCGTAAGAGACTTGCCCCAAGTGCAAAGATAAGGTAGTATCTTTCCGGCATGAGAATAAATCAATTAGTTTGGCAACACGGAGGAATGGCGGCCCTCATTTCAGTTATTCTCAGCCTAGTAGCTTATATTCTAGGTGTAGAATTGTTGATCGGATGGCAACTGGGATTGGCTCAATCGGTACTTATCATCACGACAATGTTCGTTGTGAGCAGAGCAATTCGCCTTGATGAGGGTGGGTATATTTCATATTGGCGCGTTTTTCAACACATCATGCTGTCTTTGCTTTGTATTCTTAGTGGTTCTGCATTGTTTAATTTTGTTTTGTTCAATTTAGTCAATCCTGAACTTGTCGATGTCGTTGTAGATATAAGTCTTGAAAAAGTGGAAGTGATGATGATATCGTTTGGACTGGAGGGTGATCTTCTTCAAGAAACGCTGAGCGAAACTGAAAAGGAAATCCGGAATGGATATACGCTTGCAGGTTCAATTAAAGGAATTGTATTTTCCAGTATATTCGGAGGGATAATCGCTCTTATTGTTTCGGCTACCCAGTATAAAATCGATCATCAAAAACCGAATTTTAATTAATTCTACTCATGGAAATCAGCGTAGTAGTTCCGCTCTATAATGAGCAAGAAAGTCTTCCTGAGCTTATGGCTTGGATAGATCAGGTGTTGTCAGAACGTGACTATGAAGTCATTTTTGTAGATGATGGTTCTAGGGATGAATCTTGGGTGGTTATTTCCGAATTGTACTCGACGTATCCGAACAAGGTGAAGGCCATCAGGTTTGCACGTAATTATGGCAAAAGTGCAGGGCTTCAGAAAGGATTTGAAGCGGCTTGTGGCAAAGTGGTGTTCACGATGGACGCGGATCTTCAGGACAGCCCTGACGAGCTTCTTGCGATGGAGAAAAAGCTTCTAGATGAAAATCTAGACCTGGTGAGTGGATGGAAAAAGAAACGCAAAGACCCCCTTTCAAAAACGATACCGACCAAGCTTTACAATTGGATGACTCGTAGAGTAAGTGGCATTCGTCTCCACGATTTTAATTGTGGATTGAAATGCTATCGTTTGGAGGTTGTCAAGGCAATTGAAGTTCAGGGAGAAATGCATCGTTATATCCCACTGCTTGCAAAAGCCGCTGGTTTCGATCAGATCGGAGAGCATGTGGTCGTCCATCAAGCACGTAAATATGGCACGACAAAATTTGGACTGGAACGGTTTACAAATGGGATGTTGGATTTATTGACGATCGCATTTGTACAGCGGTTTGGTCGCAAGCCCATGCATCTTTTCGGTTTGTTAGGCACGCTGACTTTTGCGGTGAGCGTGTTGCTTTTTTCTGCAATTGCGGGCTATAAAATCTATGCGATGTCGAACGGCATCGATGCGAAGAATATCACAGAAATTTCTGCGTTTTATGTCGCTCTCACGGGGATGATCTTGGGCTCACAGCTGTTCATGGCAGGTTTTATTGCCGAGATGGTGTCAAGAACAGACCCTTCTAGAACGGCCTATCGCATTTCAGAAAATTTAGACTTAAGAACCTAAACCTCAATAGGTCCTGATCCTACGAGTCGGTCTTCGTCATACCAAACCGCAAATTGCCCTGCTGCGATTCCTTTTTGGGGTTCTTCGAAGTCGAGGTACAATCCTTCTTCAGTCATGACAACCTTGCCATTTTGTAGTGGCTGGCGGTAGCGAAAACGAAGTGAATATGTTGATGTTTGACCAGGCGTAAGCGTATGTGATGGCAGCAACCAATGAATGTTTTCCTTTGAGACCTTTAGCGCGCGGCGCATAAGTCCAGGGTGTTTGTCACTTTGGCCTACATACACAATGTTTGTTTCCACATCTGTTCCGATCACGAACAATGGCTCTACTTTGCCTCCCACGTGAAGTCCTTTTCTTTGACCTACAGTAAAGAAGTGTGCGCCTTGGTGCGTCCCCACTTTTTCACCCATTTCTGGACGTAAAACAAACGCTTTTGCCCTTTCTGACAAATCGTCATTCTCACGCGTTAGAAAAGTCAAATGATTGGCTGGTATTTCAATGATATCTCCGGACTTAACGCTTAATTTCTGTTGTAGAAAATCGGGCAATCTAACCTTCCCTATAAAGCACAATCCCTGACTGTCCTTCTTATCTGCATTTGGGAGCCCAGCCTTTCTCGCGGTTTCCCTTAAATTGGGTTTAAGCATCTCACCGATAGGGAACATCGCGTATTTCAGTTGCTCCTGAGTGAGCTGACAAAGAAAATAGCTTTGATCTTTGTTTGGATCAGCACCAGCGATTAAATGATATTCAAGAGTGCCGTCTGGCAGAACATGTGAGCTTTTGCGACAATAGTGTCCAGTAGCGATGGCCTCAGCTCCTAATTTTTTTGCGGCATCGAGGAAAAGGTCAAACTTGATTTCTCTGTTACATAGAACATCAGGGTTGGGTGTTCGTCCCTGTTCATATTCACGAAACATATAATCAACGATTCTTTCGTGATATTCCTTACTGAAATCGATGACCTGAAAGGGTATTCCCAGATGTTCTGCGACCAGCATTGCATCGTTTGAATCATCGATCCATGGACACTCATCACTGATGGTGACGGACTCATCATGCCAGTTGCGCATGAATAGGCCTATCACCTCGTGACCTTGTTCAACAAGAGTCAATGCAGCGACACTTGAATCTACTCCACCAGATAATCCTACAACTATTCGCATTCGACAAAGGTACGTTTGTGTTCACAGAGAAAATCAACGAAATTGCGCAAGAGTCGAAAATCATGAAGGCAACCTTTATGTTAAGGTTACGTCATTAAATCGGCGAACAAAATGCAAAACAAAAAATTGCTTGTTCACATTGAAGGATGCCGACGTTCTCGCGAGAAATCGCGAAGTTGGATATTCAATCGGTATTACCGCTTGATGTTTGGTGTGTGCTTGCGATATGTTTCGGATAAAGACGCTGTACAAGATGTTGTTCAGGAGGGGTTTCTTAAGATATTTTCGAATATTGATGGGTACACCTCCAAAGGTTCTTTCGAAGGTTGGATGCGTCGCATCATGGTGAATACCGCAATAGATGCTATTCGTAGTCGCAAAGCGACTGGGTTGGTTCTTGGACTCGAGGAATCGTTTGAGGAAATAGCAGATGAAGTGGTTTTTCCGATTGAGGAAGATGACGTAGAGAATTTTACTGTACATGATGTTATGGATGCGATGGCAGACTTATCACCCATGTATAGAACGGTTTTTAACCTGTACGTTTTTGACAACATGGGGCATAAGGAGATCTCGGATCACCTAGGCATCAGTGTTGGGACCTCGAAGTCAAACCTCGCAAAAGCGAGAAAGAATCTTCGAAAGATTTTGTTAAATATGAAGAATAAAACAGACCATGTCTGACAAGAAATTTGACGATAAAATACGAGAGCTTCTCGACAGTCACGAGCCTGACGTTCGTCCTGATTGGGGGCGTATGAAGGAGCGTATTGCTGCTGCTGCAGCGGTAGGCGCAATCGGAATTGACTTGGCCGGATCGAAAATAATCTCTCAGCTTTCTATTGCTGCAGCTGTGGTTGCTGGAGCAGTATCGATGTGGGTTGCGCAACAATATGTTTTCACAGACGATGCTCCGCAAAGTGTGTCTTCTGAACCAGCGGTAGTGGTAGATGAGGAATCTGATTCGGAAGCTTCAACCGTTTATGAAGAGTCAGAAAAGGTCTTGAGGACAGATGTTGTGACAGAACAGGATGTTGATTTGTCTCCCAATGACAAGTCAAATCTAGTTAAAGAATCCGATGAAAAAGCGCTTGAGTCAGTGGTTCAATCCGATGAGGCAGTGGTTCAATCCGATGAAGTTTACCCTGCTGAGAATGCAGACCTTCTGGAATTGTCGTTTGCTGTTTCTACAAAACAAGCTTGTGTAGGTGTTGAGGTTGACTTCTCTTTAATGGGATTGGATGAGAATATGATTCTGTTGTGGGATTTCGGTGATGGAAGTTTTTCAAACGAGCCATTCCCGTCTCATGTTTATGATGAAAAAGGTGTCTTTGATGTCACTCTATCTGTAAGGTCTCCAGACGATGGAACCATTGTAACGAGGACGATTGAAGATCTGATTGAAGTTCACCCTCAACCTGAGGCGAAGCTTAACTGGACCCTTCCTAGGATCGTCACAAACGGTTATTTGGAGGTTCTGCTCACGGATGAAACTGAAGACACAAACGCGTCAACTTGGTTTGTCGATGGTGATATAGCTGAGGGTGGTACTGCAGAATTCAATGTACCTGGTACCTATCATCTAAACCTGTTTGCATCAAATCAATTTGGATGTCAAGATGATGCTTCTGAAAAAATAGAACTCGGAAACAGGACGGATCTTAAAGCTCCTGCACGATTCAGCCCTGATGGAGATGGGAGGTATGATCATTTTATGCCCTTCGGATTACATGATTTGGTGGACACATGGGAGCTGGTGATTTCAGACGAGTCAGGAAAAGAAATCTATGCGACGACGGATTACAATTCTCCATGGAATGGTTTAGATTCCAATGGAGAATTAGCAGATAACGGTTCACTCTTTTATTGGACCGTGATATGCGTAGACCACAGTGGGTTTCAACGTCTTTATAATGATGTTGTTAGAGTAGAGAGGTAGACTGTCTAGAACGGCCATTGAATCCTTATCTTGCAACTTAATGAAGCCACATAGTGTTGAGCATCAAATACGCTCCATAGCGTATTGAAACAACTGCCACAATGCTTTATTTTTGAGGGTTAAGACTGATAAACATGAGTAATTTTAGTATTTGTCGATTTTTATTTGCCGCTTGCATTTCTTTTCTTGCGTTCAACGATGTTTATGCCCAAACCATTTATACAATGGGATCTGGAGATGTCATCGTTTATGAGTGTGGTACGGATGCCATTTTCACGGATGACAACAGTGGCACGCTAGACGCACAAGACCCTTATTCTTGTACGAATAACACTATTACATTCTGTCCCGATGTGCCTGGAGACGCTGTTCAAATTAACTTCTTGGGTTTCGATTTGCAAACAAATGCGAATCCAAATAACAACGATGCGCTCTATGCATACGACGGAGATGGTACTGGATCTAATTTAGTGGGAGTAGGTACTGGGAATAGCTTTGTGGGTGTAAGTATTACTGCTTCAATAGACAATCCTACAGGATGTGTGACATTTCAATTTGTGTGTAACAACAATGCGAATGGTGGCGACATTGGTTGGGCAGCTTCAGTAAGCTGTGTGACTCCTTGCTCATACCCTGTCTCAGGACTTGAGTTGGTTTCTCCCGACCCTTTCCCAACGAACCAAGAAGGATCGATAAGTATAGGCCTGTGTCCAGATGATGTTGTTACTTTTTCTGCAGAGACTGCGATGGGTACCGCTGGCTTTGCCCTTCAATCTCTCGTTTGGAATTGGGGAGATGGAGATGTAGAGATTACGGATGTCGCGGATGGACTTATTGTACCGCATTCGTATGCTATTCCAGGTGAATATATTGTAACACTTACCGTGGTTGACGAGAATGAATGCAACAGTACAAACCTTCAGCCTCATCAAGTATTGGTCAGTACGTTGCCGATATTTAACACCGACTATACGACGCCGATTTGTGCGGGTTCTCCCGGATTTTTAAATGGCGACCCCGTTCAGTCTATTACCTGGACTGCGCTTCCCCCTGTAGGTGTTTCAGAACTTGCAGACCTTCCGGATGCCACTGGAGTGGCTTTCACATCAGAATTATTTATCGACTTTTTTGAGCAAGGTCAAGTTTTAGAAAACTGTGAAGACATTGAACTGATCACGGCAAATATTGAACATACGTTTATCGGAGATTTAAGCTTTTGGATTACATGTCCCGATGGAACAGAAGTCATCCTTATGGACAATGGAGCCAGTGGTGGACCTGATCCGACGGGGTGTACCCCAAATGATCTCGGAGGAAATAATTTAGGTCTTGCCGATGTTGAGGGTTGGGATTATTCATGGAACATGGATGCCGAATGGGTTTTAGATGACGCTGGCAATCCTGATGTCGCAGACCCGATGCCTTCTGGCACTTATCTGCCATGCGAAGATTTATGCGACTTTGTGGGATGTCCATTAAATGGTATTTGGACTTTTAATGTCATTGATCAGTGGGCTGCAGATAACGGAACCTTATTTGGTTGGGGGATGGATTTTAACCCAAACATTGTTCCCGGTGTGACTACGTTCACGCCTGTCATTGGTGCGGGTTCTGACTCCAGTTTTTGGGATGTCACCACTTTTGATGAAGGGGTTGTATTGATTTCAGAGGATGGAAATTATGTAGATCTGGAATTTCCAAATCCAGGAGACTTTGACTTCACCTACCAAGTGACAAATAACTTTGGATGTACTTGGGATACGACGGTTAATATTACTGTAATTGAAGGCCCTCAAACAAACATTACAGCCGGAGATGATGTCATCTTTTGCCAAAATCCCGTTCAGTTGTTAGGCTTGTTTACTGGAAATGGTACTTCTTCGTGTGGCGGGGCAGGAGGGTCCTATGATTATTGCTATACGAACAATGAAAACACAGTATTCAACTATTGTCCTGATGTTCTTGGAGATGGAACTATTATGACGTTGAGTTTTTCTTCGGGAACCATGGAGACTTGTTGTGATTTCATCAATGTCTTTGATGGGCCGAATGGCACAGGAGCTTTGCTACAAACGTTTAACACGAATATCCCTGGCTCAACATTTACGGCAACAAATCCGGATGGCTGTATTTCTTTTGTTCTGACAAGTGATGGAAGTGTGAATTGTCAAGATGGATTTGCCAATTTTGAAGAACTGGCTTGGTGTGTAAGTTGTGGAGGTCAGGACGCATGTGGTTTTGATTGGTCATGGAGTCCTACGGAGTATTTAGACAACCCTCTTGTGCCCCAGCCCACGGTGTTGGATTTTGATGGACAACCCACAGCCTACACATTGACAGTTGAGCCTATCGGTTTTGACAATTGCGCAGCGACAGATGTTGTGATGGTCTTGCCTGGATTTGAGTATGATGTGACTGATCAACAGCCTTCTTGTTTGGCTGATGATGGTGTGTTAATCGTATCGATCAACGAATCGTTAAGTGATGGTCCTTTTACCATTGAATTTTTTGAAGGAGGAATACTTCAGGAATCGGTACTATTTGATGGCTCTGATTACGTTCTTCAGAATTTGACGCCAGGGATGTACAGCGTTGATTTGTTTGATGCCACAGGATGTGAGTATTCTTACGCGTTTGAAATGCTCGACCCTGTTCCTATGGAAATTGAAACGAGTGGAGACGAAGTCATATGTTTGTCTGCCGCTGTTGTTCTTGAAGCCTCCTCTGACCAAGACCCCACTGACAGTTGGACTTACAATTGGGTGAACTCACTCACTGGAGATACAACATCAACCGTCGACGGTACATTTGTCGCAAGTCCTCCTTCGAGTACGATTTACACCGTGTATGCAACAGACCCGAATGGTTGTCCCTCATCGGATCAATTGATTAATGTCAATGTGCTGGGTGAGATTATGGCAGATTTACAAGGTTCAGATTATATCTGTAGTGGAGAAGAAGCGACACTAGACGCTTCAGCATCTTTTGGTGGGAGCGGATCAGGCTACAACTATACTTGGTTGTGGGAAGGAAGTCAATTGGGTGGGGTTAATCTAAGTATGGTCGACAATGTCCCGCCGTCGACAGGAGAGTATTGTGTCATTGTAAATGACGACTGTGAGACACCTCCAGCCGAAGCTTGTATGTTGGTGACCATTGAGTCTCCGATTGATGTTGAATTTGTGGCAGATACGACAAAGGCCTGTGGTACGGGTGCTTTTGCTTTTACGAACTTGATAGATCCTGCACTCATTACAACCAGTGTATGGGAATTTGGAGATGGTGGTCTCGCTGCTGAGATGAATACGGATCACATTTATAATTACCCAGGGTTTTTCGATGTGTCTCTGACTGTCAATTCATTTGCAGGGGGGTGTGAATATTCGGCAACAAAGGAGGCATACATCATTGTGTACCCGCTTCCAACGGTGGGTTTTTATGCGAACCCTCAACCGACAACAGTTCCCAATACGACGATTTCATTTGATGGTTTTCAAAGCGACAACGTGATTGATTGGCTTTGGACGTTTAACGCATACAATCCTCTTGGTTTTGCGATTGTTGAAGACCCTGTGTTTACTTTCCCTTACGATGTAGGAGGTTTTTACGCAGTCAAATTAGAAGTAGAAGACATCTTCGGGTGCACGAACCAGGTGACCCGTGAGGTGGAGATCAGAGACTTATTCAACCTGTTTATCCCTACCTCATTCACGCCAAACAACGATGGGACAAACGATGCCTTCTTTATTCAGGGTTCCGATATTGATCCCGAAAGGTTTGAAATGCAAATCTTCAATCGTTGGGGTGAGATCGTATTTGAGACGACAGATTTAAACGAACCGTGGAACGGAAAAGTAGGTGTAGATGGCGAATATTTCTCTCGCAATGGAACCTACTCTTATCGCGTAGAAGTCCATAGCTTAAGTGAAGAAAGCTGGAGGAAAGAAGTATTCGGTTACGTGATGCTGATCCGCTAGTCTTCCGGCTAAGCGTCTGCCAACAATTCATCCATCGTTCCTGTAGAGACACTGTGGTAATTTGGACGCGCTTTCTCGTAGATGTCTTTTGCCATTTGAGTTTGCCCCGTTTCTAACAGCGCTTTATATAAAGGAGTAAGAAACTTTCTTCTGCCCACGTTAATTAAGAATGACTCTAGGCGTGGATACGAAGCAGTATGTTGTTTCAGAATTGATTGCTCTAACCAAGCGAACAAGACCTCATTGTTTCCAGTCCCACTGACTTTGAACGTGACGTTTAATTCGTCGAGTTTTTCAACTGTGACAGATGCGGGAATGCTTTTCAGAAAACGGTAGCGTTCCTGATAAAGCCATTCGCTCCAAGGAATGTCTGATGTGTTCAGGCCACCTTCAGCCCATTTGGCAACAGCATTGTCGACCTTTTCAATTCGCTCGCTGTATACGTTTGGACAATTGTCTGGAAGACCAGCACCATCTATCCAAGCAGTGAGGTTCACGGCATTGCGTGTTTCTTCATCAGAAAGAAGCACACGCTCAATGTATTCAATGAAATTATCTGTATCCATCACTGTGAACGCATGTTTTTTGAAGTAGGTCGATAAGAAATCATCGAACTTCTCACGGCCCACATTTTCTTCGATCATCCGAAGAAAGAGATAGCCCTTGTCGTATGCGATCGCAGTCATTCCATCGTCTGGATTCCGCCCTTTTAAGTGCAGACGCAAATGTGTGTCGTCTGGATTCAGGTCCATGATTTCACTCACTTCATCCACAAGCCCACGGTAACTTAATGTCGCAAGCATCTCGCTAATATCTCTCCCATATACAGCTTCCATGATTCGTTGTTCGAAATAAACGGTAAACCCTTCGTTCAGCCAAAAGTCATCCCATGTAGAATTCGTCACCAGATTTCCACTCCAACTGTGTGCAAGCTCGTGAGCGACAAGACTTACAAGACTTCTGTCACCTGCGATAATTGTCGGAGTCGCAAACGTGAGGCGGGGGTTTTCCATCCCACCAAATGGAAACGCAGCTGGGAGGACTAACAAATCATATCGTTCCCAGGCATATTTGCCGTAAAGTCCTTCAGCTGCGACAAGAAGATCTTCCATCTCGCCAAATTCGTACTCTGCTGCATCAATAAGGTCTGGCGTTGCATATACGCCTGTATGTTCTCCCACACTTCGAAATTCAACATCTCCTACAGCAAGAGCGAGCAAGTAAGAGGGGATAGGTTGATCCATGACAAATGTGTAGACACCGTCCGCTGATTTCTCTGTTGGGTTCACAGCACTCATCAGAGCCATTAGGTCTTTCGGTACCTGAACTTGCGCACTGTAGGTAAAACGAACCCCTGGACTGTCCTGACATGGAATCCATGTTCGTGCAAGGATTGCTTGGCTTTGGGTAAATAAAAAGGGATTGCTGTTTTCGCTGCCCTCCACCCACAGGAATGCATCTGCTCCAGGCTGAGTGTTGTAGGCAATGCTTACTCTTTTTGAAGATGGTGAAAGGGGGATGCTTAAAGGCGAGCCGATAAACGCTTGCTCGTCTCCGATCTCGAATGAAGTCTCAATGCCATCTACACGAACACTGAGAATATCCAATTCGCGGATGTCAAACAGGATTCTCTTCGCATCTTCAGATGTCTTGATCAAATAGTTCGCTGTCGCATTGATTATTCTCGTCTCGAAATCAACGTTAGCGTCCCATTCCAGATGTGTTACTACGGCTTCTTCAGGTTTGCTGTAACTGTGATGGTCGGTGGCTCTTTTCATGTTTAAAATGGCTTGTGAACGTGCGTCGGACTTGTCTTCATTTGAGTTTTCCGAATGCGTGTTGCAACTAGATATACCCAGGAACCCTGTCATTAAAATACATGTAGAGATAAAAGTGAGTTTCATCGTTTTGAGTTTAAGTTGTTCAAGATTCTTCCGATCAAAACAAACACAATGGTTCCAAGGGCTGTTTTAACCAGTAGTCGAGGGATAAGAGATGTGATTTTTGTAGTGAAATCAAAGGATGTATGACTCAGGGCATCCATCCATCCAATCCCCAGCAGCAGAATGATGACTTGGGACACAAAGAGGATAACCGCACCTGTAATAAATGTAAGTCTGTTCAGAGATGGAATTTTATGCGCCATTTCGCCAGCCACTCCACTGATGAGTGCCGCAATAGGAAACGCGAGAAGGAAGCCTCCCGTTGCGCCCAGAAAATGATCCCATCCCGATTCGTTGCCTGCAAATACGGGTGCTCCCAAGCCTCCTGCGAGCAGGTAAGCAGAGACGAAGATTAGACCTACACGCACACCAAACATCAAAGGGAAGAGAACGACAAGCAAGGATTGTAGGGTAATAGGCAGTCCCTCTACGAGGTCTAATTGGATGTGTCCAAGTAAAACCAACGTAACAAATGAAAGAAGACTTAAGATTAAATCGTCTTGTAATTTGTTTCCTGTAATATGAACGTTCGCTCTAAGCATTCAATGTTGTTATTCGCGGATGAAATTTGTTTTTCCGACCCCTTTAAATCCAACAAAATTGTTCGTTCTGTTTACATCCGCTTGAAGAAGGTTGGCATCGAGTTCGATTTCCGAAATGCGTTTTCCTTGGGTGGGAATGTCTAGGGTATATAATGGGTTTGTCCAAGGCCAGTCTGGACTTAAAATTTCATTTTCAGCAAGAGGCCTGTTTCCTCTCATGATGACGAGAGGGATGTGGTATTCAATTGTAGACCCATCCTTGTATGTCACTTTTAAATCCTGAGGCATAGGCATGACACCGACTCTTTCAAGTGTCACCCGAGCGAATTCTCTTGAAGTGGTCACTTGCTGAATGTTGTAGTCAATGGTATGGGTCGTGTTTACGAAGTAATCAAAATACCAGTCAAGTTCAATTCCTGAAGCCTTCTCCATCACTCGTTTGAAGTCCAAAGGCCCGGGGTGTTTGAAAGACCAAGCATTGTAATATTCTTTGACCGCTTCATTCCGTACTTCACTTCCGACAATCGCGCCAAGTTGTTCCATCAAAACTTCCCCTTTTGAGTAGGCCGCGACACCATACGCTCGATTTGTGGTGTAATGATCTGCGTGGGTGCTCAGTGCTTCTTCATTTCCGCTGAGGGCGTGCTGTGTATAACTGTAATACGCAGAAGCGTGTGAGCCACCTGCACGGGGTTTCGTCATCTCTTCGGGGGAGATGACAGCCATGCATTCTGATTCTATCCAAGATGTAAATCCTTCGTCCATCCATTCATACAGCGCTTCGTTCGTCGCTACGACAGCTTGAAACCAAGAGTGGGCCATTTCATGTACTGTCACACCCACGAGGCTAGGCAAAGATCGATTCCCACGAACGAGTGTCATCATTGGGTATTCCATGCCGCCATCGCCTCCTTGTGCTACGGTGTATTGAGGGTAGGGGTATCTACCCACAAAATCATTGAAAAACCGCATCGCTTCAACTGCAAATCGAGGCAATTCTGTCCAAGGTTTGTCGTACTCATCATTCGGAGTGTGAAGGAAATTCATCGTGAGTTTGTTGTCTACCGCGACAGACTCTGTGACGAAATCTGTGTCTGCCACCCATGCGAAATCAATCACGTTTGCGGCAGAGAAATGCCAATCTCCCGAATTCACCGACTCTTCAATGGTGCCAGTAATCTCTCCTGTTCCAGCAACGACATATCCGGCGGGAAGATGTATCGAAACATCGTAGTCCCCCCAAACCCCGTGAAACTCACGACCTATATAAGGATGTGAATGCCAACCCTCGTGGTCGTATTCACATAGTTTTGGATACCACTGGGTCATGCTGTATTCAATGTCCTCTTTATTCATCCATCCTGAACGGCGTATTTGCCTTGGGACTTGTGCGTTCCAAGTCATCTTGAAATCCACATGCTTTCCAGGTAAAATGGACGCGGGGAGTTCCGCTACGATAATGGTCTCTTCAATCGTGACCGTGCATGGTTCGCCGTTCATAGTTAATTCCACATCCTTGATCCATCCCCATTCATCTTCAGGCAGATGAAAGATACGGTCACCTACTCTCGAGTCTGGATCAGAGATGTTTCTGCTTCGAACATCCATCATGCTTCCCGGTTGAAAGGCATTAAAGAAAGCGTACCAAAACACCTTGTCTAATTTGTCAGGACTGTTGTTGTAATATCTCACATTCATATCTCCTGAATACTGGTGCAGAGATGTATTCAGTATGACATCCATTTCGTAATTCACCTTCTGTTGCCAACCTGGATACTGACAACTGTAAGTGTTTGTGACCACGGAAAATGTGAGTAGTAAAATCGCTGAAGTGACAGCTGAGAAAGTGAACGTATTTGACCTCATTTTGCGAATGTATTCTATTTTCATAAAGCGCGTGAGCGAATTATGTGGATTGACGTAACAACGATGAAGCATTCATAGTCACGATGTACGTGAGCCGGATAGATGAGATCGCAAAGCAATCATTTTCATAACTACAACAGCAGCTTCAATGCCCTTGTTGCCATGCTCGCCGCCAGATCTTGCTGCAGCTTGTTCAGAATTATTGTCTGTTAAGACACAGAATGCTACAGGTTTTCCAGTTTTTAAGTTTACGTCTTTGATGCCTTGTGCCACAGCGTCACATACGTAATCGAAATGCGCCGTCTCTCCTCGGATTACGCTTCCTATTGCGATCACTCCGTCCACATGTTCTAAAAGCATTTGAGAGGCCAATGGCAGTTCGAAACTCCCAGGGACATACACAGTTTTGATAGAAGTTTCTGGTACACCACATGCTCTTAAAACCTCAAGCGCACCATCAAGCATTCCATTTGTGTACACGGAATTCCATTCAGAAACAACGATGCCCACGTTAAAGCGGGCACCGTTTGGTAGATCCTTAGGATCGTATGAGCTTAAATTATTTCCGGCCGTGGCCATGGGTATAATTTTAAATTGTGCTTTCTCGTGATTCTTTCTCTTGATCCTTTATAGCGACTCAC
>CAWVRV010000039.1:0-21494 GCA_963932755.1 uncultured Flavobacteriales bacterium
ATCTGAATATTTCTACACCCCAATTTTGAGCTGACAATTGGTTATATATCACAAAAGTGAGTATAAATAAGAGTATTCTATTCATGTAGCAAATCTATAATGTCAAATGTATGGAGTATCTGTCGGTCTTTGTCTGTGCTTCTAAAATAATGCACCTGGGTTTGATTGCCTGTCTTTTAACTTTGTTTGGGCGACCTATTTATAAGGCACAAAAAAACCCGTAGCATACGCTCTGGGCTTTTTGTCATTTTTGCGGAGGTGGAGGGATTCGAACCCCCGGTACCTTGCGGTACGTCGGTTTTCAAGACCGGTGCATTCGACCACTCTGCCACACCTCCTTTAAACAACGCTGCAAAAGTACACACTAGATTTCAAATACAGTCCAAATACAGACTAAATCTCTTTTTATTTAATCCACCCCTTTTGAATGATAATAGTTATTATGTAAAATACTATGTTATATTAATCAATGTTGGTTATTATAGACTTGACTCACAGATATATATAAAGAAAAACTATTGTGCGCCTTTTAAGAGATCATTCATTTGAAGGAACTTGTCATCCTCACCTGTTCGTGCATAGATGTCTTTAAGTGACCGAATCGTTTCCAGATCAGTTGGTTCAACTTGAAAAGCAGATTCTAAATATGGACGTGCCGTAACAAACATAGATTTAGAATCTTCTTCAAGCTTCTTTTGATTGGCAGCCTCAGTTCTGGTCATTCTAGGCTTCCACATTTCATTTGCTTCGTTGATGCCAAGTACGGCTTTATTGAAGTACAATGCACCTAAGTTGTAGTTCGCATCAAAGTAATCCGATTTTACAACGATGGCTTTCTGATAAGCAATAATGGCTTCATCATAGTTGCCAAGATTGTCAAATACACTCCCCAGTGAAAACCAAAGTATTTCGTTTGTAGGGTCTTGTTCAGCAGCGAGTTCCAAATTTGCTTTTGCGCGTTCAAAGTCTTTGTTCGTTAAGTAAATGTTAAGTTCCTCAATGATGAGACTTTGTTCTCTCGGATAAACCGCACGTGCTTCCTGAAGGACTTTTAGGGCCTCTTCATCGTTGTCAGAGTTCCTATATAAGGTGCTTATAAACAAGAAAACGTTAGGCACCTGATACTTGATGTCTGCGCAATCCCTATAACGTTCAATAGCCATATCGGTCATGTCGGCTTTTTCATAACATAACGCAGCATTGTAAACAGCCATTGTGTCGACAATGTCAAATGTACGTGCTACTTCTGCTGCCAAATCAAATGACGATGCCGCCAAATCAAACGAAGTCGTGTTGTAATAGGAAATTCCTTTTCCATTCGCTCCTAATTGAACCTGAGCTAAACCAAGCTTGATTTCATCTTTATACCTCCCTTTTAGGTCTAGTTCCGTGGCTTTTAAATAACTTTCCATGGATATTCTCAAGGCGTTTGGATATTCCATTGTCATTGAAGTATCTCTTGAGATGTTTAAATAGATCTCGCCTCTGTAACGCCACGTTTTATCTTTCGTGTTTGACTTGTCGATGAGTATTGCTTGTTCAATGTATGTCGATGCTGCACGGTAATCTCCGTCTTTGTTAGCGTTGTATGCAGATACCACCTCTTTTTGTCCCATGACAGAAAAGGCAAACAGGCATCCGATAATCATTAAGAAATGCTTCATTTAATCTTGATTGATTTAAAATTTATAGTTTTTCGGTCGAAAAGTACAGACACAAAATATAATGTCAACTGATTCATATTTACAAACTTCGTGCCTTTCTATTTATCTGTATTGTTACAATCTACTCTTCTGTATCAGGAGTGCTGCTGTCGTCTGTTTCTGGAGCGGCATCTTGTTCAGGGGTGTCTTCTCCTTGTCCAGGTGTGCCATCTTCTCCTTCAATAACCTCTTCATCATCCGCTTTAGGTACTCTGCAAACGGATGCGATTTCATCCTTGCCTCTTAAGCTAATGAGACGTACACCTTGCGTCGCTCTTCCCATGACACGAAGATCTTCAACAGACATACGTATTGTAATTCCCGACTTATTTACAATCATTAAGTCGTGTTCGTTGGTTACGTTTAGAATGGAAATTAACTCACCCGTCTTTTCTGTGATTTGAAGTGTTTTCACACCTTTACCTCCACGGTTTGTTATGCGGTAATCGTCTACAGCAGATCTCTTTCCGTACCCATTTGCAGATACCACAAGGATTGAGCTATCTACGTCGTTGACGCATACCATACCGATGACTTCATCGTCAGGGCTACCTAGTGTGATCCCTTTAACGCCCATCGCGGTTCTACCTACTGCCCTTGTTTTAGACTCATTAAATCTAATTGCTTTTCCAGACTTAAGACCTATGATAACCTCACTCTCACCGTTCGTTAATCTAGCTTGCAGCAGTTCGTCTCCATCGCGAATTGTTACTGCATTAATGCCATTCGTGCGAGGTCTACTGTATGCCTCTAAACTCGTTTTCTTGATGAGCCCCTTCTTTGTTGCAAGTACCACGAAATTGGCATTGGCATATTCTGGATCTTTGATGTCCTTCACTGGGATATACGCCAGAACTTTGTCATCTAGACCTATGTTAATCAGGTTCTGAATGGCACGTCCTTTCGATTGCTTTGAACCTTCTGGAACTTCAAATATTCTCATCCAGAAGCACTTGCCCTGTTGCGTGAAAATTAATAGCCAATTGTGGTTTGTCGCTGTGAAAATGTTTTCAAGAAAATCCTCTTGCCTTGTTGAAGACCCTCTCGCCCCTACTCCTCCTCTCGTTTGGGATCTGTATTCATTTAAGCGTGTACGCTTAATATACCCCGCATGGCTTATCGTAATGACGACTTGCTCATCAGGAATCATGTCCTCTATACTCACTTCAGCACTACTGAATTCAATCGTTGAACGGCGCTCGTCCCCAAATCTTTCACGCATATCAGCAAGCTCTTCCTTGATGATAGTCATGCGACGCTCCTTGCGCGCAAGGATGTCTTTTAAGTCAGTGATAATGCTCATTAACTCGTCAAACTCAGCCCTCAGTTTATCTCGCTCAAGACCCGTTAGCTTTTGCAACCTCATATCTAAGATTGCACGCGCTTGAATCTCACTGAGCTTGAACGCATCCATTAAGCCTGTTCTTGCTTCTTCTGGTGAAGAACTCGCACGGATAAGTTTGATCACGGCATCGATGTTGTCGAGTGCAATGATTAATCCCTGTAGTATGTGGGCACGTTCTTCAGCCTTGTTTAGCTCAAACTGAGTACGTCTAACAACCACTTCATGTCTATGTTCAACAAAATATTGAATCATATCTCGAAGATTCAGGAGGATAGGCCTTCCTTTTACAAGAGCAATGTTATTGACTGAGAATGAGTTCTGTAACGCCGTGTACTTATATAGTTTATTTAGAACAACATTCGGTATTGCATCGCGCTTCAGCTCATAGACAATACGCATTCCATTCCTGTCAGACTCGTCGCGAATTTCGCTGATGCCTTCGATTTTCTTGTCGTTGACCAAATCAGCTGTTTTACGAACCATGTCCGCTTTGTTCACCTGAAATGGAATTTCCTCGACAATAATGACCTCTCTGCCTGATTTGGTTTCTTCAAACTTTGTACGACCTCTTACCACAACTCTACCCCTGCCAGTCCTGAACGCTTCGTGGACACCAGATACGCCATGTATAATTCCGCCCGTAGGAAAGTCAGGAGCTTTTACAAACTCCATTAAATCATCTACAGTACAGTTTTCATTTTCGATGTAGTGAACGACTCCGTCAAGGACCTCTGAAAGGTTATGTGGAGGCATATTCGTAGCCATCCCTACCGCAATTCCAGAGGCTCCATTAATTAAGAGGTTCGGTAGTTTTGCAGGAAGAACGGTAGGCTCTTTTAAGCTGCCATCGAAATTTGCTACAAAATCAACAGTGTCCTTATCTAGGTCACCCAACATTACTTCAGCTGTTTTACGCAGACGAGCCTCCGTATAACGCATCGCAGCGGGATTGTCTCCATCGATACTGCCAAAGTTACCCTGTCCATCAACCATAGGGTATCTAAGCGACCAGTCTTGCGACATTCGCACCATCGTGTCATACACAGAAGAGTCACCATGAGGATGGTACTTACCGAGTACTTCACCCACGATACGCGCGGACTTTTTGTGCGCTCTGTTTGAGTACACTCCCAAGTCAAGCATCCCGTATAAAACCCTTCTGTGAACGGGCTTTAACCCATCTCTTACATCGGGCAATGCCCTAGAAACAATGACCGACATCGAATAATCGATGTAGGCTGATTTCATTTCATCCACAATGTTAATTTGGATGATCTTTTCTCCTTCTGCCATATTATCAGCTAAATCGTCAAAAATTCTGCTTGCTAATCATCGCTTAATGATGCGTGTTCTTAGCTGTTACACAGGGTTCCAAAAATACAAAAGCAAAAAGTGTTTTACGTCATAAATCAACGACAATTCTTCACAATTGACGTTATTTTCTTGTGAATAACAGAGGAACGATTTTTTTTGAATTTCAAGGGAGGTATGTAGATTTGATTAACTCATACGCAACGGATTTCATTTTTATTCGTTATCTATGTAAGAGCAATTGATATTCACAAGAAAAGAAAGACCCAGAGAAGATATGGATGCGAAATTTTCACCACGTGTTAGAGAAGTAATCACGTTCAGTCGTGAGGAAGCTTTAAGGTTAGAGCATAAGTATATAGGTGTTGAACATCTGTTGTTAGGTTTAATCAAGGAAGGCGAAGGAACAGCAATAAGGATTTTAGAAGGACTGAATTGTGACATCCAAAAACTCCGTAAACTCATCGAAAGTTCAATTCGACCATCTGGCGGAAGCCCAGTGGGAGCAGGGAACATGCCGCTTGTAAAGCAGGCAGAGAAAATCCTTAAGATTACTTATCTAGAGGCAAAGATTTTCAAAAGCCCAGTAATAGGCACAGAACATCTTTTGCTGAGCATCCTTAAAGATGAAGACAATGTTGCGACAAAATCGTTGCATGCATTTAACATTGACTACGAAATTGCAAAAGAAGAATTTGAGAACATGATCTCTGAAAATACGGGGACCAGTAGTTCTCCGAGATTAGAGGCTCCTATGTCAGACGACGACATGACTCCTGATGAAGAATCATCCACAGGAGGTGGCTCCGGTTCTTCAAGCAGTGTTTCGAAAAGAAAAGGGGACGCAAAAAGCAAAACGCCAGTCCTAGATAATTTCGGACGAGATTTAACTAAAATGGCTGAAGAGGGAAAGCTTGATCCGATTGTCGGTCGTCAAAAAGTGATCGAACGTGTTTCACAGATTCTGTCAAGAAGAAAGAAAAACAATCCAATTCTTATTGGTGAGCCAGGAGTGGGCAAGAGTGCGATTGCGGAGGGTTTGGCCTTGAGAATTGTAGAGAAGAAAGTCAGCAGGGTACTTTATGGAAAACGTATTGTCACTCTAGATGTTGCCTCACTCGTCGCTGGCACCAAATACCGTGGGCAGTTTGAGGAGAGAATGAAGGCCGTCATGAATGAGCTGGAAAAATCTCCTGATGTCATTCTGTTTATTGACGAAATCCACACGATTGTAGGTGCAGGTGGCGCAAGTGGTTCTCTTGATGCTTCAAATATGTTTAAACCAGCGCTTGCGAGAGGGGAGATTCAATGTGTCGGTGCGACAACTCTCGATGAATTCCGTCAGCATATTGAAAAGGACGGTGCCCTGGAACGTCGTTTTCAGAAGGTTTTGGTTGAGCCTACTTCGATCGAGGAAACAAAGGAGATTTTACACAACATTAAAGACAAGTACGAGGAGCATCACAGCGTAGTCTATACAGACGAGGCAATCAATGCATGTGTGAAATTAACTGCGCGATACATTACGGACAGACATCTTCCAGACAAAGCGATTGATGCTTTAGATGAAGTGGGAAGTAGAGTCCACCTGAACAACATTCATGTTCCTCAAGAAATCCTGGATATAGAAGAAGAAATTGACAGGATAAAAGAAGAGAAGATCAGGGTTGTGAGAAGCCAACGCTATGAAGAAGCTGCGAGACTCAGAGATACTGAGCGGAATTTAAATGAGCGTTTAGATACAGCCAAACGCAAGTGGGATGAGGAGAGCAAAAACCTGAGAGTTTCTGTGACAGAAGATCACGTGGGTGATGTTGTTGCAATGATGACAGGGATTCCAGTCCAAAGAATTGCGGAGAAGGAAAGCGGAAAGCTTGCCCGAATGGATAAAAACATTGAAAGCAAAGTCATCGGTCAGCAGGAAGCGATTAAGAAAGTCGTGAAGGCGATTAAGCGAAACCGGGCTGGACTTAAGGATCCCAATAAGCCGATCGGGTCATTTATCTTTTTGGGACCCACAGGTGTCGGAAAAACACAGCTGGCGAAAGAACTCGCCAAGTTTATGTTTGACAGCGACGATGCGCTCATTAGAATTGACATGAGTGAGTACATGGAAAAATTTGCTGTGACTCGCTTGATCGGAGCACCTCCAGGATATGTCGGTTATGAGGAAGGCGGACAATTGACTGAGAAAGTACGCCGTCGCCCCTACTCTATCGTTCTGTTGGATGAAATAGAAAAGGCACACCCTGATGTCTTTAACATCCTACTTCAAGCCTTAGATGATGGACAAATGACGGACAGTCTAGGCCGCAAAGTAGATTTCAGGAATACGGTCATGATTCTTACTTCAAATATTGGTGCGCGACAGCTTGCCGATTTCGGAACAGGAGTTGGATTTAACACCTCCTCAATGGAAAACAATGAGGACAAGAACAAGGCTGGAATCATCCAGAAAGCGCTCAAGAGAGCCTTTGCACCAGAGTTTTTAAATAGAATTGATGATGTGGTCTTGTTTAAATCTCTAAATAGAGAACACATTCACTCGATCATTGATATAGAGCTTGCCGCTCTAAAGAGCAGAGTCGTAGATCTTGGATATGGACTTGAAGTTTCCGAGACGGCAAAGGATTACATTGTAGATAAAGGATATGATGAGAAATACGGAGCAAGACCTTTAAAGCGAGCGATTCAGAAATATTTGGAAGATCCATTTGCGGAAGAAATCATCAATTCCGCTGTAGAAGAAGGCGACCTGTTAAAAGCGGAGTATACCTTGGGAGAGAAAGAACTCAAGATAACTGTCGTGAAGGGTGGCGTTCTAACAATGCCTGATGGAGCTGATGAGGCGATCGTAAGTACAACAAAACCAGTCAAGAAAAAGAAAAGCCCCAAGAAGCCGTCAAAGAAAAAAGGGCCTTCCAAAGATGACAAAGTAAAAGATTAAATGTCGAAAACATCTCACAGATCAAAACTTAAGAATACAACTGTTGGCTTCTTTAAAGATGTCTTAAGAAACAAGTATTCAGCGACATCGATCATCGCAATTGTATGGGTGATGTTTATTAGTGATGTTGATTTGTTCTATATTATTGATGAACAAATTGAACTGAATGAAATGAAAGCTGAAGTAAGGCAAACATCTTTGAAAAATGTCGATTTGCAATTGCGCTTAGAGGAAATAAAGTCGAATCCTTCCGTCCTAGAAAGAGTTGCAAGAGAAAGATACTTTATGAAATTGCCTGAAGAGGATGTGTTTCGAATTGTTGAGTAGAACCTTGGGTTGAACGCCTTAATGGTTAGAACAATCCTGTAAGCGCAGAAAACATATTTGACAACCCGTTTGGGTCTTTTATTAACGCATAAATGAGACCGAACCCCGCTCCATAGATATGTGCGTCATGTGCAATCCCTGTGCCTCCTCTTTTCTGCATTGATCTTTCAAAGATGAAGAACAACAGACCTGCCAATATCGCGGGGATGGGTATGACAAAAAACAGCAGCAAAGTGTGTGAAGGATGTGCAACTATAAATGCCATAAGAACTGCACTGACTGCGCCAGAAGCACCTAACGAATTGTAACTTATATTGTTTTTATGCTTCACAATAGCGGGAATAGACGCTGCAATGATTGCCCCGAAATATAAAAAAGGAAACAACGCTCCAAATTCCATTTCCACAACACTTCCAAACTCCCACAATACAAATAAATTGATGGCCAAATGCATCCCGTCAGCATGTACAAACCCATGCGTTAGTATTCGATAATACGCATTGTTGTGCACTACTTTATAAGGAGAAAGCATCATTTTACTGAGTACTTCCGGGCGTTTCATTGCATAAATTGAGATGCAGGCTGTGACAACAATAATGGGGAGAAGCAAAGGCATGACTAATTGCTAGAGTGGTCCGCAATGATATACCATTGTCCTTTCATCTTTCGCCAAACAAGAGAGTACATCCCTCCCACGTCTTCGTTGAGTCTCCATGCCCCAATTAACAATGCTGTTTTGCGTCCCAAGGGCGTCCAAGACCGATTGCTGAACGTGAGGTGACCCATTGACTCTACATCCGGGTAGCTTTTCTTGTAACGCTCTAAAGTAGCTGCATATCCAGATGTAACACCTCCACTACCGACAAACAGCAAACTGTCCGATTCCCAATAGCCAATCATAAACGCATCAATGTTGCCTGTATTCCATGCTTCTTGCTGACTCACCATCGTAAGAACAGCCGATTCAGGCATGCCTGGAGCATGGATTTTGGTTTGGCCTTGAACGATTGTAATCGACAAGGCTGACAAAAATAAATATGTGAAAATCTTATACATTGAATCGAAAGTGCATGACGTCTCCATCTTGGACAATATACTCTTTTCCTTCAACCGAGAGCTTTCCTGCTTCCTTGACGGCATTCTCTGAACCAAATGCAATGAAGTCTTCATACTTGATTACTTCAGCTCGAATAAAGCCTTTTTCAAAATCAGTATGAATAACTCCTGCAGCTTGAGGAGCGGTAAACCCCTTGCGAATCGTCCATGCGCGTACTTCTTTAACTCCAGCAGTAAAGTAAGTTTGGAGGTCAAGTAATTTATATGCAGTCCTGATTAGCTTGGCGACACCGGCTTCCTCAAGCCCCAGATCTTGAAGGAACATCGCTCGTTCTTCGAGGTCATCAAATTCGGCAATGTCAGATTCGATACCTGCGCCTATGACGATGAATTCTGAACCTTCAGCTTCAGCCATGACGCTCACCCTGTCAACATAGTCATTGCCTTTTACGACACTTGCTTCGTCAACATTGCAGACATAAAGAACAGGCTTTGATGTAAGCAACTGAAGTTCATTAATAAGAGGTATGTTAAATTCTGTCGTCTCGATGTTCCTGGCATTGTTGCCACTCATGAGAATGTCTTTTAACTCATCAAAAAATTCAAGTTCCTTGATCGCAATTTTATCACCAGTACGGGCAGCCTTGCCGACCTTCTCCTTTTTTGCTTCTAAGCTTTCGAGGTCTCTTAGTTGAAGCTCCATATCAATGACCTCTTTGTCACGAATAGGATCAACAGACGCATCAACATGGATGATGTTGTCATCGTCAAAACACCTTAACACATGTATGATGGCATCAGTGGTTCGAATGTTTCCCAGGAACTTGTTGCCCAATCCTTCCCCTTTGCTTGCTCCCTTCACGAGACCCGCGATGTCAACAATTTCAACCGTAGTCGGCAGAACATTCTGTGGCTGCACGAGCTCTGCAAGCTTATTTAACCTGGGGTCAGGAACAGTAATTACACCTAGGTTTGGTTCAATCGTACAGAATGGGAAGTTTGCACTTTGTGCTTTCGCATTGGACAAACAATTAAAAAGGGTGGACTTTCCCACATTAGGAAGACCGACGATGCCACATTGTAGAGCCATGATATTATTCTTTTATAAGGTTTGCAAAGGTAGATAACTAACCTCTCAACGATTTACTAAACTTTATAAACACTTGAAGGTAGTCAGACTTTGCTGAAGTACTTTTGCAACGAAAACAACGTTACTCTATTCAATAATGAGCACACAAGCTACTCCTGCCCTTTGTTCCCAAGTCCGTCGCGATATCGTCCGCATGGTCCACGCTGTATCATCCGGTCACCCCGGAGGGTCTCTTGGATGTGTTGAATTGTTTGTGAAACTTTACTTTGACGTCATGAAAATTGACGCTGAAAACTTCTCAATGAATGGCAAAGGAGAGGATTTGTTTTTTCTCTCAAACGGACATATTTCACCAGTTTGGTACAGTGTTTTGTCAAGACGAGGATTTTTTCCAACGTCAGAATTGGCAACTTTCCGCAAGTTAAACTCCCGCGTGCAAGGTCATCCAGCTACCGAAGAAGGTTTGCCTGGCATCCGTATTGCTTCTGGATCTTTAGGTCAAGGGCTGAGTGTAGGTATCGGAGCTGCTGAAACGAAGAGGCTCTTAGGTGAAGATACGTGGGTTTTTACACTTCACGGTGACGGTGAGTTACAAGAAGGCCAAATATGGGAGGCTGCAATGTATGCCGCACATAACAAGATCGACAACATCATCAGTTTTGTCGATTGCAACGGTCAGCAGATTGACGGTTCTACTGAGGATGTTTTGTCATTGTTAGACCTCTCTGCGAAGTGGTCTGCGTTTGGATGGAACGTTCTGAAGTGCGATGGACATAGCCTCGACGATTTGGACCGTGTAATTAAGGAGGCCAAAGCGGCAAGGGGGTCTGGAATTCCATGTGTAGTCCTTATGGAAACGGTCATGGGAAAGGGAGTTGACTTTATGGAAGGAACACATAAGTGGCACGGCATTGCGCCAAATGACGCGCAACTGGCCGATGCATTGTCGCAACTTGAGGAAACCGAAGGAGATTATTAAATAAAGAATAATAATTTCGTGTCACCTCATTCAAAATATAATCGTTTTTGGTTTTTAGTGATGTTGCTCATCCCTGGATTTATTTCAGCACAAGCAACGATAACTTTTGACTTAAATCCATCATCTGATGAGGGGCCTACCCGAATATTGTTTGTATTCGATGCTTCGAATAGCATGAATGCATTCTGGAGTGGTGAAAAGAAAATTACGCTCGCCACGAAGTTGCTTTCTAAATCACTTGAAACACTCTATGGTACGGACAATCTAGAGTTGGGACTTAGAGCTTACGGTCACGGCACCAGACACGTAGAGGGCAATCAAGATTGTGACGACACCGAATTAATCGTCCCAATTAGCACAGGGACAAATCTGATTATTAAACAAAAACTCGGACGACTTCGCGCGCAAGGCACAACTCCTATTGCGAGATCTCTAGAACGCGCTGCGGACGATTTCCCTACTGAACCAGGGCGGAATGTCATCATCCTTATCACGGATGGAATTGAGGCCTGTGATGAAGACCCTTGTGTTGTCAGCAGAATGCTTCAATCAAGAGGGATTGTTGTGAAACCTTTTATTATCGGAATCGGAATCGAAGAACGATTTAAAGAGTCTCTTAGATGCGTTGGAAACTTCTATGATGCTTCCAACCCTGAAACATTCGAAACAGTACTTCATTTGGTCTTAGAACAGGCACTTCATAACACGACCGTTGAAGTTAACCTTCTCGATGACAACAATGCGCCCAGCATTACTGATGTGCCACTCAGCTTTACGGATCTGCGCACCGGTGACAGTCATCCTCAAGTAGTTCATACACTTGGCTATCTGAATTCTACCGACACGTTTTATCTGGATCCAGTACCTACCTACAGACTTACGCTACATACGCTTCCTGCAAAAGGAATGGATTCGATACATCTTGCTCCTGGGAAACACAATGTGATTTCCGTAAGTGACATGACGCAAGGGATACTGACACCTCAATTCCCACATGCAAGGAGGAATGACTATGGCAACCTAAGTGTGGATTTATACGAGGCGGGAGAATGTGAGTCGTTCTATTCCATGAACATCGGGACGTCTGTCAAGGTCTTGTCCGGTTTGTATGACGCTCGATTCCACACAACACCCCCTACCCTGGTGGAGGACATTGAAGTCGTCACGGATATGCCCACTGAAGTAACAATCTCGTCTCCGGGTAGTTTAATGTTGCAATCTTCGGCTTCTGGATACGGCAGCATTATAGATGCAATCACATTGGCGCATGTCGTACAACTACCATTTGGCAACCCCTCTGGACGTTACACCCTTCAGCCAGGGACTTACACAGTAATTTTCAGAGCTCGCCAAGCAAACTCGTCCAAGTATAGCATTCAATCCACATTTACAATTAAATCGGGGTCAACCCTTAATTTGAATCTTCATGACTGATTCTTCACAATTTATCACCTTCAATCCTTCAGAATCTAAAGACACAAGAAGTGGATTCGGAGCAGCATTGCTGGAATTGGGCACCACACACCCTGAAGTCGTTGCGTTGTGTGCAGATCTCACAGGTTCATTAAAAATGGGTGATTTCAGAGATGCTCATCCTGATCGATTTTTCCAAGTAGGTATTGCTGAGGCAAATATGATCAGCATGGCTGCAGGCATGACCATCGGAGGTAAAATCCCATTTACAGGTACGTTTGCAAACTTTTCAACTGGTAGAGTGTATGACCAAATCCGTCAATCAGTTGCTTACAGCGAGAAAAACGTGAAAATTTGTGCATCACACGCTGGCTTAACATTGGGCGAAGATGGAGCTACACATCAGATTCTTGAAGATATAGGGATGATGAAAATGCTACCAAACATGACCGTTATCTGTCCTGCAGATTACGAACAAACCCGTCAAGCTACATTGGCGATTGCGGACATTCAGGGCCCTGTATATTTGCGCTTCGGTCGTCCGAAACTCCCCGTATTTTATAAAGACAATGCGCCATTCGAAATTGGGAAAGCGCAGAAATTAATGGTTGGTGATGACATCACAATTATTGCGACTGGATATATGGTTTGGGAAGCGATACAAGCAGGCCTCATACTTCGTGACCAAGGCATCCATGCAGACGTCATCAATATGCATACGATCAAACCCCTTGATTCAAAAGCAATTATTGAAAGTGCGTCTCGCACAGGTCTTGTTGTGACTGCCGAAGAACATCAAAGATGGGGCGGTTTGGGAGGATCCGTTGCTCAAGTCTTGGCTGAACACCATCCTACCCAAATGAGTATGGTTGCAGTAGACGATCGTTTCGGTGAAAGTGGAACCCCAAAACAGCTCATGGAAAAGTACGGGTTAACAGCAGATGTAATTGTGGCTCGCTCTTTAGAACTCATCGCTCAAAAGAAATAAAAAATCACTTTGCTTTAGGCAATCGTGACATTTAGCTCGGCAATTTGCGTATAAATAATCTTCTTAAGTTCAGGTGTCGCAGACACTAGGGGAAGTCGAACATAATCTTCGCAAATCCCGATCTGTTCTAGCATCGCTTTAATCCCAGCGGGGTTCCCTTCTTTGAATATCGCCTCGACAATAGGCGCCAAACTGAGGTGAGTTGCTCTTGCTTCATTTATTTGCCCGAACAGTGCTTGATGAACCATTGTACCGAAAATGTCCGGGATTGCATTTCCTATGACAGAAATCACACCATCGGCGCCCGAAGAAATCATCGCAAGCGTAAGCGCATCGTCTCCAGAAAACACCTTAAATCCAGAAGGACGATTGAGAAGGATGGAATCAATTTGGACCAAATTGCCACTGGCTTCTTTGATCGCAACGATATTCGGGTTATTTGCAAGATGTAAAGTGGACTCCGCTTCAAGATTACATCCAGTTCTAGAAGGGACATTATAAAGGATTACAGGTCTCGAGGACGCATCTGCAACGGCCTCGAAATGGGCAATTAAACCTGCTTGAGTTGGTTTGCTGTAATAAGGACAAGCACTTAAAACAGCATCGACACCCAACAAATCAAATGACGCAATACGTCTACATAACTCAGCAGTGTTGTTTCCTGCCAGACCTACGATTACAGGTTTTCGTTTGGCGTTCACTTCTAAAACAAAGTCCAAAACCCTTCTTTGTTCCTCTTCAGATAACGTTGGTGTTTCTGCCGTAGTTCCCAGAACTACAAGGAAATCGCATGCCCCGTTCACGAGGTTCTCTGTTAATCGTTGAAGAGCAGGAAGATCAATTCCTCCTTTTTCATTGAATGGTGTTACCATTGCTACTCCAAGGCCACTTAATGTATTATTCATCTTATTGAATATTCGCTTCTGTTATGAATTGAAAAGTTCGTTCAGTTTGTTCTTTCCAGATCGACATGTTATCATTTTTATCCACATCATTTCCCAGTGACTTGGCAACAGGTGAAATCCCGATATTAATGTCATAGTCTAAGGGGAAATCGAGTTGTTCAGGCCCCACCTTCATCTTTGCATTTGATGATTTTAAGATGTATTTCAAAGCCAAAACAGGTTCCAGTTCTAAATCAATCAAGATGTCAAAATCACTTTCAATAAATTGTTGCACCTCCTTTATAGGTCTGCCGTACCAATTAAGGTCAGATTTGCAGAAAAAACCGCCACCTAGTTTTCTCACCAACCAACCGGGGGTGTTTTTCATGTCTTCATTCACAAATGAAAGCATAGAAACATTTTTTACGCCCAATTCTTCTCTTAAATGCGTGGAAATCCCCTTAATTGTTCGGTAAAACTCATGGTCACGTTCCAAGTATAAGAGGCCCACGCTTTGTGCATTGCGAAGACTACAGCCTTTAGGGACTCTAGATACTGCGATCGTTCTGGACAAATGCCAGCGGCCTATATGTTCTTTCCAATTCACAAATCAAAGGTAGCGATGTATAGCAACTGTGGCACGGTTGATGCTTATTTTTCGTAAAATTTATATCATGAAATATTTCGCATTGCCCTTCCTTGCTTTTTTAGTCGTTTTTTCTACAGGTTGCTCATCAACTCTCGGCACTCAAGTGAAAGAACCCTTTTCTGGAAAATCATATATGTCTAACGGTAGGTATTTCAGAGCTACAGGAAAAGGTGTGAGCACAAGAGATCAAATTGCCAATACCAAAGCAGAGATGGAAGCTCACAAAACCTTAGCCCAGCAAGTTTCGACCTCCATCCAAGTTGTGGCAGACAGTTATCTTAAGGATGTACAAGGTGAGCATGTGAATGAAGCGATTGAAAGATTTGAGACTTTGACCAGAGAAATAACAAGCACATCAATAGGCGATCTAAGAAAGATTGGCACAAAGAAATTTCTACAGGAAGATAATTCCTATGCTGTCTATGTAGCCTATGAAATTAAGAAGTCAGCGATGTTCCGATTTCTGAAAAAGAAAGCCAAGCTAGACGTTAAAATTGATGCTATGGTAAGAACTCAGATTATCAACATGTGTGATCAGGAAATTCAACGACTCGAGGACGAGAAATAGTTCTAAGTCCTGTCATACGATCTCCAACTATCTCTGCCTTCTTTACTTAGACTGGAATATTCCACCCATGAGTATCCTCACCTCTACCTAAGCGTACTGAATCGAGCGCATCCTTAATTTGATGAGCAATCGTCCATGTTGCAGAATCGGGCAATTCAAAATCCCATTCTTTAAATCCAATCGTTGACATTAAAGAAACCGTTGCGGCAGTTCCTAAACCGAATGCTTCATTTAAGGTTCCATTTTTTGCGGCCTCTTCCAGCTCTGCAACTGTCACGGTTCTGGACACGACATCGATTCCCAAATCTTTTGCCAGCTTGATTGCGCTATCTCGCGTAATCCCAGCAAGTACGGTATCGCTGGTCGCAGGAATAATAAGTTTATCCTTTACGACGAAAGCGGCATTCATCGTACCGCACTCCTCTATACAGGTGTGAGATTTCGCATCTGTCCACAACAGTTGATCATACCCTTGGTCATTTGCAAGTTTTGTAGGATAGAGAGACCCCGCATAGTTTCCTGCAGCCTTCGCTGCACCAGTCCCTCCTATTGCTGCTCTTGTGTAGTTGTATTCTACCTTGACCTTAACAGGCTTGTCATAATATTTCCCTACTGGGCAAGTAAATATGATGAACCTATATGATTGGCTTGGTCTTACACCAACATGAGAATCAGTTGCAAATAAGAATGGTCGAATATATAAAGATGAATTTTCGTTGTTGGGGACCCAGGCCTCATCAAGTTGAATTAATTCAACCAGAGCTTGCATGAATATATCCTCAGGAACTTCAGGCATGCACATTCTAACGGCACTAAGGTTAAAACGGTTAATATTATCTCCGGGTCTAAACATACTTACTCCTCCATCTGGTTGACGATATGCTTTCATGCCTTCAAAAATCGTCTGTCCATAGTGAAGAGCCATCGTCGCCGGATTTAGCGTCATGGGTCCAAACGGTTGGATACTTCCTTTCTTCCAAACACCATCTGCATAATCCATCACGAATAAATGATCTGAAAACACTTGTCCAAATGAAATGTTTTCAAAGTCAACACTCTCAATAGAAGAACTTTTTGAAACCTGGATGTCGAACATTGAATCGGTAGTTATCATTTAAGTTTCATAAAAAAGTTTCGGAGTGCAAATGTCGTCAATTTAAGGGGGTCAATGCAAATGATATTCAAATGAGAAAACGCAATAAACTATAAAAAGATCACATTTACTTCCAAAATACAGCGCAATTACTTGACTGTCAGTGCGAAAACAGAAACCTGTTGGGACTCACGATGCCCGATTTAACGGCATACATTACGATGCCAGCTGTGTTTCTTACGCCAAGCTTATGCATAATGTTTTTCCTATGCGTCGTGACGGTGTGTGAGCTCAGAAAAAGCAATTCAGCAATCTTTGCATTGGTGTGACCTTCTGCAATCAAACCAAGAACTTCTTTTTCTCTTTTGCTTAATCCAATCGCATCGCATGAAAAATCCATGACTTCTAGATCGTTGATGTCAATTGATTCTTTTCTGATTTTCTTTAAAATCTTGCCGCAATAAAAGCTCGTTCCCTCAGAGGTCTTTTCAATGGCATCTATTACTTCTGGGATATCACAGGACTTCTTAATGTAGCTGTCAATCCCTGCTCTTAGGGCACTTGTGAGCGTGGCACCACTTTGGAGGGGAGTTATTGCGAGAAGCATAACCTTCGGAAAACTTCGCCTTATTTCTACAACAGTTTCAATATCGAATCCATCACTCAAAAAATCAATGATGACAATGTGCGGAACGTTCTTTGCAATTAAAGCAAACACCTCTTCGCTATTCTCGGCCTCGCCTACCACATCAAAACCTTCCATCGTATTAATAATTGCCTGAAGCCCAATACGACCAATGGTGCTGCTGTCTGCTATTATTATCGATTTCTTTAACATGTCATATATTGTTATTTGGAATGATTCCAGATAGCAAAGTTAATCCAAATTACCTATAGAAACGGTCTCACCTTCATTCGCGAGCAAAGTATTTTCAAAAACAGCGCGTGATTCTGCTAACAAGCCATCTAAAACCTTATATCTATTGGAAAAATGGCCTATCATTAATCTTTCAACATTTGCTTCACGGGCCACTCTTCCAGCATCTGAAGCCGTTGAATGCATTGTCTTTGTCGCAATGGATTTCTCAGACTCCATAAAGGTCGCTTCGTGATATAACAAAGTGGCATTGAGCGCTCCATCAATCACTTTTGGCGTAAAAGCTGTGTCAGCTGCGAAAACATAAGATCTGGATTTTACGGGAGCGATACAGCACTTGTTTGGATCGACCACTACCCCACCCTTTCTTTTAATGGACTCACCTTTCTTAAGTACGTTTATTTCGTGGTAACTCAGATTATATAAATCTTTTGTTTCGGGTTTTAAATTCCAATTTCCTCTCAGTTCTTCAATTTTAAAACCACACGTGGGTATTCTGTGTTTTGTTGGAAATGCTTCTATTTTGTAGCTTTTCATTTCGAGCAAAAGTGAAGGCTTCGTAGAATCCACGACCTTAAACTGTACTTGAAAATCTATGTGGGTCCCCGTTTTATGCCAAATTGTTCTTACAAAACTCTCTAATTCTTCAGGGCCAAAAATTTCAATAGGCGTTTTTCTGCCCAATAAATTCATGCTTGCAAGTAGACCAGGCAAACCCATGACATGATCCGCATGCATGTGGCTTATTAAAACCGTTTTAATCCTTTGGAACTTAAGTTTTAATTTGCGTAATGTAAGCTGGCACCCCTCACCACAGTCTATTAATATGAAGTGGTCATGGATATTCACAAGTTGAGATGTCGTCAAAAAAGAAGGGGTGGGTGCTGCTGCACCACACCCCAAAATCGTAAGATCAAATTTGCGCACTGTTTCAGTTGACTAGTGCTGTACTACCAAACGACGTGTTGTCGTTCCAAACTTGCCCACCAATTGAATAAAATACACACCTTCTTTCCAATCATTTACACTCCACGTTTGATTTGGAGAAAGTGATTCAATCAAAATTTCTCTGCCACTTACATCCAGAACTCTTATCTGAGTGTCGTTAAGGAAGTCACTCTGAATCGAAAATGAAGAACTTGTAGGGTTGGGTATGACAGACCATGTTGTTGACGCATTGATGCTTTCAACTTTGACGACTGTAAGACCCGAAAGCTCAACTGTACAGCCATCTTCATCTGTAATCAAAAGCGAGTATTCTCCGTCCACCACATCTGTGAGATCTTCGCTTGAACTAATTGTAATTCCATCCATGTCGGTCCAAGAAAATGTTGCGACTCCTTCTGCGCCAGTTACTGTAACGTCAATTCCACCGCCTTCAATAACATATTCAGCTGCAAGAGTACAAGCAGCAGCAGTGTCAATGACTTCATTGCCTTCATAGACACTTGTGCAACCATCAGCGACCAATGTCAGCGTATATATTCCAGGAGAAATGTCTGTAAGGTCCTCTTCTGTTCCCACCACAGTTCCATTTGCGTCAGTCCAAGAAAAAGAGGTTGCAACCACACCCTCAGCGAGTGTCACATCTATGCTGCCCAATGTTCCTAAGTCGCTGTCAGAATCTAGCGTAGCGATGCTTTCAATGAGATCGCATTGAATATTTAAACTGAAGTCTGCGTATGCAAACTCCGCTGAAAAGGGTTCGAAAATTGTCAACCAACCCAGGACCAATAAATCGATGCTGTAGATGCCAGCGGTTGTTGGAGTCCCCTCAATTGAGGCGCAGTACTGAAGTCCTCCCATAAACATGCATGGATCAGGTGAATCACCATTGTTGTTACAGACGACCATTAAACCCAATTCTTCGGGAGAATACATCGTTCCTGTGGCAATATCTGTCATGACGACGTCAATAAGGTTGATTGAATCAATAGGTAGCGTGGGTGGGTAAGCTTCATCTACATCTGAAGCATAAGTTGGAATTAAAATGTGAATGACATCCATATATTCCTGTCCAACGACTCCAGACACAAAATTCTCATCTAGAGTGGGGTCAGGAGACACACCGAAGCCAACTTCGCCGAAATCAAAATCCGCAACACATTGTCCAAAAGCAGTGCTTGAGATAGCGACTGCAAGAAAAAAGGAGTAAAATTTGTTCATTTTATTTTTTTTATAATTCGATTAATCTTCTTTTCCAACTTCTCTCTCCTGCACCTCCATATACACCATGTCTACTGCTTCTTTTGACGTAGGGACTATATTTAGAACACGATGTAATTGCGCAATAGAAATGAGCTTTTCGACACTGGGCTGCAAGCCGCATAAAACAAACGAACCTCCTGCGTCACCACAAAGTCTTTTGCCAACCAAGACCGCACTTAAACCACTTGAGTCACAGTATCTCGACTCAGACAAATCGAGTATGATGTTTTTGGTTCCCGATTTGCCGAGTAATACGAGCTGAGCTTTTAAATCAGGCGCTTGAAGTGCATCTAGCTTTTCAACTTTAGATGTCAGTATTGCGACATTGTCGCGGTGTTCTATAGAGAAATTCATGGTATTGGATGTGTTCTCGTCAAATATAACTATTTGACAATATTTTTTGCATTAAAATTTAAGAAACTTATCGCCTAGCCAACAAGTACATCACGGCCATTCGCGTAGCAACCCCATTCTCTACCTGATCTAATATCAAGGAGTGGTCACTGTCTGCGATCCCACTCGAGATTTCAACCCCCCGATTCACTGGGCCAGGATGAAGTATAGTTAGCTGTTTGTCAAGCCTCTGCAATCGATCTTCCGTCAATCCAAAGTTCAAAGTATATTCCCGAATTGACGGGAAGTAGGGAATCGATTTTGAATCACCTTGCCTCTCGTGTTGAATACGCAACATGTTAACAACATCAGCCCACACCAATGTTTCATCAAAATCATGACTAATTTCAACTCCCAAAGAGCGCATGTGCTTTGGAATCAATGTCGCAGGCCCACAAACTCGAACATGCGCACCTAAGAGCTTCAGCGCCAAAATATTTGACAAGGCAACTCTTGAATGACGTATGTCACCTACTATGGCGATCTTTTTACCCTCAAGATCATTCCCGAATCTCTCTCTCATACTAAATGCATCTAGAAGAGCTTGAGTAGGATGCTCGTGGGTTCCATCTCCAGCATTAATTAAGGTCGTATTTACTTTGTCGGCAAGAAAATGCATTGCTCCAGGGTGAGGATGCCTCATCACAACCATGTCGACTTTCATCGCAATAATGTTGTTGACTGTATCGACAAGCGTCTCCCCCTTCTTCACCGATGAACTGGCTGCAGAAAAGTTAACGACGTCCGCGGACAAACGTTTTTGTGCCAATTCAAATGACAAGCGTGTCCGGGTAGAATTTTCGAAAAATAAATTTGCGACTGTCAGATCACGTAGAGAAGGGACTTTTCTAATGGGGCGATTCAAAACCTCTTTAAACTCGGCAGCCGTATTAAAAATGAGCTCCAAATCGTCGCGATTCATTCCACGAATACCCAACAGGTGATTTACTGAAAGTTTACTCATTCAGGTTTTGAATTGAAAAGTAAGACACAATCGGATCCATTCTCCTCTTTCCATTCCACAACGACATGCTGGTCGACAATGCTATCTATCTGTTTTCCGATATAGGTAGGTTCAATTGGCAATTCTCTGCTGAACCTTCTGTCTATCAGAACAGCCAATTCAACTTTGTCAGGTCTTCCATATGCTAAAAGAGCATCTAAACCTGCCCTTATGGTTCGGCCTGTAAAGAAGACATCATCCACCAGAACAACGTTCCTTCCATCCACAAGAAACTCCATTTTATTTTGTTGGGGCGCAATAGGTTTGTCATGCATCCTGAGGTCATCTCTGTGAAAAGTCACATCGAGTTCGCCACATCTAATCTCTTTGTTGTCAAGCAACACAGAGAGTTTTGCTTGCAATCTATGTGCCAGCCTGATCCCTCTTGGCTGTAAACCTATGAGGTCAGTTTTTGTGAAATCATGATGCTCGAGCAGTTGATGCGCGAGCCGGTCGAGAATGAGCTCAAATTGCTCCTCGTTGATTAGGACTTGAGAATCGATGACGCAAAGATACGAATAAGAAAAAGGGAGGCCGATGCCTCCCTTTCTTTTTTTTATATGATAGAGAAGTAATCTTACTTCTTATCCGCTGCTTTCTTAGCTGCTGGCTTCTTAGCTGCTGGCTTCTTAGCTGCTGGCTTCTTAGCTGCTGGCTTCT